>JAKAXG010000133.1 GCA_021827225.1 Actinomycetes bacterium
GCCGGCATCGCCGAGACCAGGCCGGATGTAGGCCTGGTGGTCCAGCCCGTCGTCCAGGGCGGCGACGAAGATGTAATGGCGCTCGGGCCGGTCGAGCGGATTTGCCGACACCGCCCGGAGCGCCCCAATACGTCGGCGTGGTTCAACCCGGCTCGGCCCCGTACGGCGGGTGCGAGGGATACGCCCGCGCCTGCCGGTCGGCGATGGGCGGGAGAAATGGTCCGTCCCACCAAAGCCGGTCAGTCGACTTGGCGGTTTATGAAGTCGGCCATGCCAGGGACGGTGTATGCAACGAGTCCGTGTTCAGGAGCGTAGACGAGCCCTTTGTGGATAAGCCTCGCTCGGATCGGACCAACCTGTTGCACCGTCCTCTTCCCGAGGCGACGGGCAACCTCACCGCTCACGGCAGGACCTTCACCATCCGGAGCCATGGCTCGTAGGTAGTCCCTCTCGCCAGGAGTTGCCCGATTCCATCGGCTGGCAAAGAAGCCCGAGTCCAGTTTGTCCCGGCCGGCCCGTATTCCCAGTTTCGCGTCTGCCACCTTGACATCCGGACCTGGTGCGTAGTCCCAAGTTGCTTTGGCGAACTCCTGAACGAAGTAGGGGTATCCGGCGGATGCTTCTACGATCGCTTCAACAGCCTCCGCCTGCCAGGAGACGCCCTGAAGTTCCGCTGGCCGCACGACGGCGATTTCAGCGTCTGGCCCGCCGAGCGGACCGATAGGCCTGTAGGCAAAGAGGCGCTCCGCATAGGACCGGGCTGAAGCGAGGAGCCCTGGCAGGCTCGGTAGTCCGGCACCGATGACATAGAAGGGGACAGATCTCTGGCCGGCTTCATGAGCTGCCGTACAAATAGCAGCCATTTCGGTCTGGTCGAGCTCTTGCATCTCGTCAACGAACAACGTCACACCAGTGCCGCGATCGGACGCCGAGGTAGCAAGATCGAAAGCGAGCTCTGTGAGATCCATCTCCAGCGATCCGCTGTCTGCCCGGCCATGCTGGGCATCGATGTCGATGCCCAGCGACAGACCCCCGCTCGGATCCGTCCTGATAGAGAAGGACTTGAACGTGGCGAGGGCGGCCCTCAATTGCTCTTCCACGCCCCAGGATCCCGTGACGGAACGCAGTGATTGGTTCAGACTTCGAGCGACCATCGCCCGGAAGCTCGATCCAGCCGCCTCGCTGTCGGCCCGTGCTTCGACTTGGGCGACGATCCAGTCTCGTTTGCGGGCTCGCTCAGCCAAATCGTTCAGCAACACCGTCTTGCCGACGCCCCGGAGACCGGTGAGAACAACGCTTTGACCGGGTCGGCCAGCCTCTGCACGGGCGATCATGGTGCTGAAGCTGGCGACGTTCGCCTGGCGGCCCGCCAGTTCGGGTGGCCTCAAGCCTGCGCCGGGGCTGTACGGGTTGGACACCGGGTCCACAGCAGAAGCGTATCGAAGTGTAGCAGGCGATAACGATCATTGTTATCCTGAGCTATACTTTGATATGAAGCGGTAAGCAAGCATTCCGCGGCGAAGCAGGTCAGGCGCTCATCATTCCGATGATCCGCGGGTGGCCGTCGACGGTAAGGGCCTTCAGCGGGCTGACCTGATCGAAGCGCGCGAGGCGACCCATGCGCTCGAGCGCGGCTTTGCCGAACTGCCAGTACACGAACTCATCGCGGGTATACACCTCGCCGGGCTGGGAGACCCGGATGGTCGGACCATCGCGCTCATACGGCCGGAGCCCGTAGGTCTCGATCAGCAGCTTCCCGCCGGTCTCGGTCACGCTGCGCAGTACTCGCAACAGACCGAGCGGGTTCTCTACCCGGTGCAAGATGCCGCAGCAGAGGACCAGGTCGAACTTCTCGCCCAAGTCGGCGAGCGAGAAGGCGTCCATCCGTCGATACTCCACTCGGGAATCCAGCAGATGATGGATGGCCCGAAATCCGGCGCCCCCGTCGACGTCGATGCCCCAGCGGGCCCGGACCCACATCCGGTACTGCTCGTTGTCGACCGCCGCTACCCGGTGGGCGCCTCGGTGTTCGGCCAGGAAGGCGTAGAAGCCGTCGAAGGTCCCGACGTCGAGTACCCGCTTGCCGGTCAGATCGGCGGGCAGGAACGTCAGCCGGTAGCGATGGTCGCGCGCCGCCCCTGGGGTGTAGATGCCGGCAGCCCGGTTGAGAGCGAACGTGTGAAACCAGAACGGGATGGTCGCCACCGTGGCACGGGCGACCGCAGGGTCGACCTCGATCGGCAGCGCATCAGCGACCTCGCGCTCCGCAGCGCTGACAGCAAACGGCTTTTCGCTGACGCTTGCACCCACATGAGACCTCTCGGCCAGTTCGGCATTCACTTTTTCCTGTGTCATCCTGGACCGCCGCGATCGGGCCGGACGATTCGCTCGTTGCTGACTGTTCCGAGCTGTCCCCACCTACCTGAGCGACCTGATCGTGGTCGGCCTGAAACTCCGCGGGCGGGACCGACCGATCATGAGCCGCAGTGCCGCCGAAACGGAATCAGCGTCTGGGTTCGCCTATCTACAACGGTCAGGGCCGGCGGCAGACGACTCCGGCGATGCCCACGGCCTGGTCACTGGTCCATGGCCAGCAGTTCACGAAGTGCGTCTTCCCACGGTTCGATCGGGTTCGCCGTCTCATCCAGGACCAGAAGGAAGTCCCTCTTCCGCAGGCCCGTGTCGCCCACTCTCAAGACGACGCCCAACTCCGTTGCTCTCGTCACGTAGCTTCTGCGGGCAAGTTCATCCACTTCGCTCCATGCCTCGGGATGGAGCGTGATCGTTCTCGAAGGCATGACATCAGTCCTCGGGGCATCCTCAGGCCGACCACCCCGCCGAGCCGTTTCGCCAGTCCAGCTCGGCGGGAGGGTCGATGTGACCCGACCAAGGCTATGGGCCTTCGCCCGGATCGATTAGGGCCAGAAGTCTCTTTACGCCATTCACACAACCGGAAGAGTCGAGCGGCGCGTCCTGCCTCAGCCGACCGCTAACACTCCCTGACCCCGCCCCAGTGGGCGGTCACTGCAGGTCCGGCTCGTGGCAGTGGCGCAGGATTTCCCTTCGGGCCAGCTGTTGGAGCCGTAGGGCCGCCGACCAGTCACTGCCGTCGGGCTGGATGGGCTCTCCGACCATCAAGGTTGCTCTTCCTCGCCGGATCATGCGCTGCCCCGGTCGGAGCATGGTGCGGGTCCCGATGATGGCCACGGGTACGATGGGGCGGTCTGCTCGGGTGGCGGCGACGAACGCCCCCATGTGGAACGGCCGCAGACCGGTGGCCCGGTCCAGACCGCCCTCGGGGAAGAACACCAGGGGTCTGGTGGTGGCCAGCCGGCCCAGGTGGCCCGTTTCGGTCACGGCCCGGCCGGGGTCGTGGCGCTCGACGAACTCGGTGCCGATCCGGTGCAGAAGGAACCCGACGAGCCGCTGGTGGCCGAACACTTCGCCGGCCACGAAGCCGTAGTGGGCCGGAAGCCAAGACGCCAGGAGCGGCGCATCCAGCCAGCTGGCGTGGTTGGCCACCACCACGCAGGACCCTTCTGCCGGTAGCCGCGCGGCCCCGCGCACGGTCAGTCGCGTCCCCGAGGTGACCCTGAGACAGCGGGCGGCGCCACGCACGACGTGCTGGCGCCAGGAGCGGCGGGGGATGACCACCAGCGCGGCCATCGCCGCCGCCGCGACCGTGACGAACAGGGCCCAGCAGTAGCCGGCATAGACCGCGGCGGTCAGATCCCTCCCCTGTCGGCGCAGCCAGCCGGGCAGGCCGCTCCAGGCCAGGCGCACCAGCTGCCACCACACCGGGACGGGGCGGGCGCCGATACGCCCAAGCTCGTACAGATCCGAGGTGGCGGCCCTGCGGATCTTGCCGCTCGAGGTCTTCAAGACGGTTCCCGCCGGCGCGAGCACGATGTCATCGGGCGGTTCTCCGAGGAAGTCCACCGTGGCGGCCACGATCCGACCGCGGATCTCGTCCCGTACAGCCGGGTCCGTTTCGCGGGTCTCGGCGATCACAACCAGCTTCTCGGTGCCCTGCCGGGGGTCCGCTGCGGCGAAGGCCGCCACGCACCCCTTGCGCACCCCCGGCAGGTCACCCACGACGGCTTCCAGCTCCTCGGGGTGAAGGTTGCGCCCGGCCCGGATGATCAGATCCTTGGCCCGGCCGGTGAGGTACAGATCCCCGCCGGCCTGGTAGCCCAGGTCGCCGGTCACCACCCAGCCGTCATGGAACAGGGCGGCGGTCGCTTCCGGGTTGTGAAAGTAGCCGCTGGTGGCCGACGGGCCTCGGAACTCGACTCCGCCCTCCCTGCGCTCCGGTTGCTCGCGCCCGGCTCGATCCACCACCCGCACCTCGTAGCCGGGAAGCGGCTGCCCGCAGGCCACCACCCGCAGGCTGCCAGCCCGGCCGGCGCCGACCGGTACGGCCCTACCGTCGCGGCGGAGCACCCCGCCGTCGACAGTGTCGACAAGCACCTCCCGGCCGCGCGGCGGGAAGGTGAGAGCAAGGGCGCATTCAGCCAGCCCGTATACCGGCGCCAGCACCCCGGGACGAAGCCCGCATCGGGTGAAGCGGGCGGCGAACCCCTCCATGGTCGACGCCCGGATCGGCTCGGCCCCATTCAGGGCCATCCTCAGCGACGACAAGTCCAAGTCCCCGATGTCGGTTTCGTCCACGTGGCGCAGGCACAGCTCGTAGGCGAAGTTCGGCGCCGCGGTCAAGCTCCCGCGGAACCGGCCGATGGCGGACAACCAGCGCACCGGCGCAGCCAGAAAGGTCAGCGGTGACATGATCACCGTGGGAAAGCCGAGGCACAAAGGAGCCAGCCAGGCGCCGATGAGCCCCATGTCGTGGTAAAGCGGAAGCCACGACACGAAGGCGTCGCCCGGCGTCACCTGGACCGCTTCGGCCATGGCGGCGATATTCGACAACAGCTCCGCGTGGGTGAGGACCACCCCCTTCGGGTCGCCCGTGGAACCCGATGTGTACTGGATCAATGCGGTGTCATCCGGATCCGGAAGGGGCATACAGCGCTCACCGCTGTTGACGGCAGGCAGATCATCGACGGTCACGACGGCTCGCACCGTCTCCACCGACGAACGGACGAGCCGGGCCAGAGGCCGGGCCGAGGCATCCGTGACCAGAAGCGCCACGCGAGCGTTCGAGAGGATCCGGGCGTGGCGGCGCACGTGCTCCTCGATCTGGCTCGGACGAGCCGGCGGATAGATGGGGACAGGTACCCCACCGGCAAGCAGGACACCCATGAAAGCCTCGAAATAGGCGCGTCCCGTGGGCAGCATCAACGCCGCGCTCCCGCCCCGCGGTAGGCCCGCGGCCAACATCCCTCCAGCGACGTGTACCGCACCGGCCCGCAGGTCGCTGTAGGTGATGACCTCCTCCTCACCTTCGTCTCCGAGCAGCCGAATATGAACCTGATCCGGGCTGGCATCACAGCGCCGCTCGAGCACCTCGACCAGCGTCCGAGCCCCTCCGGGAACACGGGCCTGCTCTCCATCGGCGAGGGACGGGATCCCCACGTGTTGCGGGGGTGGCAGCACCGGAGCCGGGAGCCGCAGCGCCCGACCAACGGCCCGAACCAGGTCCCGGGGAGTCTCCACACCGGCTATCAGGCCCGAGGGCAAACTCACCCCCAACTCCTCCCCGACCAGGCTCAACACCTCAGCGACAGCCAAGCTGTCCAGACCCAGGTCCGCTGCCATACGACTATCGAGAGAAACGTCCCTCGCATGATGTCGCCGGTCCATCTCGGCGACCACCCGCCGCACCGCCGCCATCACCGCCGACTCGGGATCGGCCCCCGTCGCACCTGTCGAACCACGTCGGGAGGTCATCTCTTTCTCAGGATCCCGATCGGCACCCCCATCTCGCCTCCCCGATCCGACGTCATGCGCGTCATCCCATGGTGACAGCGAGCACCGACCCGCTGTAAGAGTCCTCTGGTCAGTTGCCGTTGGCGCTTGGCGTCATGGATGTCCTGGCTCACTCTGCTCAGCCGGCGACTACGAGGTCAGCGAGGGGTTCGTCCTGGTGGAGCTGGCGTATGGCCCGGGCGAGCAGCGGCGCCAGCCCCGTGATGTTTGCTCTGATGGACGGGCCGCACGTGGTCGGTGTGCTGTCGGTGACGAAGAAACCCAGGACCGGCAGGGACGCCAGACGGTCGACGGCGTCACCGACGGCAAGCAGGTGGGTAGCCGCGACCAGTGGCCACGGATCGGCTCCCGCCGCGGAGAGCGCGTCCATAGCGGCGGCGATTGTCGCTCCGGTGCTGATCATGTCGTCGACGATGACGACGGGATGGCCCCGCGGATCCCCTACCACCCCCTCGGCGCGGACTGACGCAGCGGTGATCCGGGCCTTGCGAACGACCGCTACCGGCAAACCGAGGTGCTGGCCGTATCGTTCCGCCAGTTTGACCGCGCCCAGATCGGGAGCCACGACGAATGTTCCGGGCTGGACCGACGAAGCGAGTGACCGGGCCAAGAACGGCACGGCGGTGATCGTCTCCACGGGTGCCGGGCTCATCGCTTCCAGCGCCGTAGTGTGAGGGTCCACGACGACGATCCGGTCGGCTCCGGCATGGGTGAGGGCGGCGGCAGCCACATGGGCGGCTATGGACACGCCCCGGCGATCCCTTCGATCCTGGCGGGCATAGCCGAAGTACGGCACGACGGCGGTGACGCGGGCGGCTCCGTCCCGGCGACAGGCATCGAGCAGGAGCATCAACTCCACCAGGCGGTCGTTGACCGGCGGCCCGGTCGGCTGCACCACGTACACGTCGTCGCCGCGGATCGGATCCACGAGCGGCCGCAACTCCCCATCGGGGAAGCGCTCGACCAGGCACGGAGTCACCTTCGTGGCCAGGTCGGCGGCCACGGCGTCGGCCAGGTCCGGATGGCCCGTGCCAGAGACGATCCGCGGCGTCACCGTGCCTCCCAGCCGAGTTGCCGATCCGTCATGCTCCCCATACCGCCAACCGGATGGGGGTTTCGGCTAGAGCCGAAAGGAGTCGCTGGGGCGGTGATATTCGGCGGTGATATTCGGCCCTGGCGGGCCCCCCGGGGAGCGCGGACTCTGGCGTCGTGCCTCCTGTCGGTGCGCCCGGGGCCCTGCGAAGACGCGACGGGACGGTCGTCGCTTTCGACCCGGCCCGGATCGAGGCGGCGATCTCGAGGGCGGCGTGCGAGGTGGGCCTGGACGATCCTCAAATCGCCGCGTCCTTAACCGGGAAGGTGATCGCCCAGCTGGCCACGCGCGCCGGCCTCCGCCCACCGGGCGTGGAGGACGTCCAAGACGCAGTGGAGCGCACGCTCATGGCCGCCGGTCGCGCCGATGTGGCCCGCGCATATGTCATGTACCGGAAGCGACGCTCCGACCTGCGCCACGCCAAGGAGCTCCTCGGCGTCCGTGACGAGTTGAAGCTGTCCCTGGGAGCAGCCGCGGTGCTGAGGGAGCGCTACCTTCTCAGAGACTCGCAGGGCAGGCCGAGCGAATCGACCGGCGGCATGATGGACCGCGCCGCAGCCCAGGTGGCCGAGGCGGAGGAGCAGTACCGGCCCGGCAGCTCGAGCCGGTGGGCGGAGGAATTCGCCGGCACGTTGCGCCGTCTGGAGTTCCTGCCGAATTCGCCCACACTGATGAATGCCGGCACGGGACTCGGGCTTCTGTCCGGCTGCGTGGTGCTCCCGCTCGAGGACTCCCTCACTTCCATCTTCGAGACTCTGGGACACGCCGCTCTCATACACCAGGCTGGAGGCGGCACCGGCTACTCCTTGTCGCGACTGCGGCCCCGTGGAGATCCGGTGGCTGACAGCGGCAGGACGGCCAGCGGCCCGGTCTCCTTCCTGCCCGTGTTCGACGCTGCGGCCGAAGTTGTCTCCCAGGGCGGCCGGCGTCGGGGGGCATCCATGGCCGTCCTCGATGTCTCGCATCCTGACATCGTCGAGTTCATAGAGGTCAAACGGGCCCAGGGTGCACTTGAACACTTCAACACCTCTATCGGGGTCACCGATCGGTTCCTGCGTGCCGTCGAGAAATCAGGGGCGCACCAGCTGGTGAGCCCCCGCACCGGAAGGGCCGTGGGCCGGGTTCCGGCCGCTGAGCTGTTCGACCGTATCTGCGCGGCGGCGTGGCAGGGAGGCGACCCCGGGCTGCTGTTCCTGGACCGCATCAACCGGGACAACCCGCTGCCGGGTCTGGGCCGGATCGAAGCGACCAACCCCTGCGGCGAGGTGCCTCTGCTGCCCTACGAATCGTGCAACCTCGGTTCGCTGAACCTGGCCCGCTTCGTGAAGGAAGGTAGCGTCGACTATGCCCGCCTCGGGCGAGTGGTGGCGCTGGCCGTACGCTTCCTCGACGATGTCATCGACGTGAGCCGCTTCCCGTTCGCGGAGCTCGAGGGGCCTGCTCACGCCGCCCGCAAGGTCGGTCTCGGCGTGATGGGGCTGGCCGAGATGCTCGCCACCGTGGGAGTGCCATACGCATCCCCGGACGGCATCCGACTGGCGTCGCGGGTCATGGCTTTCGTGCAGAGAGAGGCCCGCAACGCATCGGCCCGGCTCGCCGGCGAACGCGGCCCTTTCCCTCTCTACGAGCAGAGCGTCTTTGCCAGGGACGGTATGGGGCCGCTGCGAAACGCCCAGCTCACCTCGGTTGCCCCCACGGGCACCATATCGCTCATCGCCGGGACCACCTCGGGGATCGAGCCGATGTTCGCCCTGTCCTACGTCCGGCGCGTCCTGGGCCGCGACTTCCCCGAAACCAACTCGGCATTTGAACGAGTGGCCCGTCGGCGGGGCTTCTACTCCGAGGAGTTGATGGCCCGGATTGAGCGAACCGGTACATGCCAGCTCCCCGAGGTGCCGGCCGACGTGCGCGCCGCGTTCGTTACCGCCCTCGAGATCGATCCCCCCTGGCACCTCCGGATGCAGGCGGCAGTCCAGCGCCACGTCGACGCCGCTGTGGCCAAGACCATCAACCTTCCGTCCTCGGCCACCGTCGCCGA
>JAKAXG010000134.1 GCA_021827225.1 Actinomycetes bacterium
CTGGCCACCCCTCTGATAAGTCGTGGCATGGAAGATCCACCTCCTTGGGTCAGACGCCGGATTTCTCCGCCGCGTCGAGCGAGGCCACCAGCGTGTCGAGGGGAATGAACCCGGCGGCCACCAGTTCCGCCCCGCCCCGGCGCAGGGCGTGGGCCAGCTGGGCGGCCCAGCGGTTCTCGAATATCAGGATCCCCGCCGCCGAACCCGGGTCGATGGCCGAGGCGGCCTCGGCCATGTCGCTCTCGTCGACCAGACCCGACGAGACCCCCTCGAAGGCCGAGAGATCTAGCTTCCCGTCACCGTCCAGGTCCGCCAGCTGCACGGCGCGCACTCCGCCGTCGAGGTCCTTGGCCAGGAACTCGAGGTCGAGGACCCTTATGAGGCCCCGGTCCACCAGGTCCAGCAGGACCGGCAACCCCTCGCCGGTCATCCGCCCGCCGGGGAACTCCACGATCAGGTAGCTGACCGGGCCCATGGTTTCTACCGTCTGCGTATCAGTCATCGGCTGTGCCCTTTCTCCGCCGTCGACGCTAGGTCGGGGGCCGCCCGGGGGCTTCACCCGGCCCGGGTGATCCGCCCGCCGCGGCGCAGCGCGGAGCTCGGACATGATTCAGTCCATGGACATCGCCATGACGCTGCCGACGATGCTGCCGCACGGGCGCCGCGAGTTCGTCTCGTGGTGCCGGCAGATAGACGAGGGCCCGTGGTCCAGCCTGGCCGTCCCCGAGCGGGTCACCTTCCCCAGCCACTCGCTCCTGGTGCAGCTGGCCGGCGCCGCGGCTCTCACCGAGCGGGCCCGGCTGTGGACCACGCTGGTGGTCCTCCCGGCCCACAGCGAGGTGCAGGTGGCCAAGGACATGGCCTCGGTGGACCGCCTGGCCGGCGGCCGCCTGACCCTCGGCGTCGGGGTGGGCGGCCGCCAGCAGGACTACCGGGCTCTGGGGGCCGACTTCGCCCGCCGCTGGCCGCGCATGGACGACCAGGTCGCCCGGATGCGCGCCATCTGGGCCCAGGAGCCGCCGTTCGAGGGGTCCGATCCGGTCGGTCCCCCGCCGGTCCAGCCGGGCGGGCCGCCCGTCGTGGCCGGCGTGGTCGGGCCGAAGGCCACCGCCCGGGCGGCCCGCTGGGCTGCGGGGGTCAACGACCAGTCGTCCATCACCGCGGTGGACGAGCAGGCCCTGGCCGGGCAGCGCCAGAAGGTGATCGACGCGTGGGCGGCGGCCGGGCGGGCCGACCCGCCGCACTTCTCGACCAACCTGTGGTTCGCCCTGGGGTCCGACGCCCCGGACCGGCTCTCCGGTTACGTGTACCGGTACCTGCGGATCTTCGACGAGGGATTCGCCCGCCAGACGGCGGAACGGGCCCCGGTGCACTCCTCGGCGGCGTTGCGCGACGCCGTGGAGGCGGCCCGCCGGGCCGGCTGCGACGAGCTGTTCCTGGTGCCCACCACCGCGGACCCGGCCGAGTTGGACCGGGCCCGGGAGGCGCTGGGGATC
Source organism: Actinomycetes bacterium (assembly GCA_021827225.1). The sequence goes on from JAKAXG010000134.1 coordinate 1,497, forward strand.
TGAGCGTCCCGGTCGCCGGTTGGCCTCCAGCGGGGCCCGGCGGTGATGCTGGAGAGATGGTGCCGCTGCTGCTGCTACCCCCGTCCGAGGGCAAGGGCCCGGGCGGCCGGGGCGGGTGGGACCCGGCCGTCGGGCAGCACCGCCCCATCGCCGAGGGGCGGGCCGAGGTGGCGGCGGCTCTGGCCTCGGCCATGGCCGAGCCGGCCCTGGTCGCCCGGCTGACCGGGCTGCGGGGAGAGCGGGCCCAGGCCGCCGCGCACGCCAACCGGTCTGCGGTGGGGGCTCCGGTGCTGCCGGCGTGGCAGCGCTACCGGGGGGTGGTCTGGGAGCACCTCGATCCCGGGGGGCTCAGCCGGGCCGGGCGGCGGCGGGCCGGCCGGATCCTGGTCGTCTCGGGGCTCGGCGGGCTGTTCGGCTTCGACGAGCCGGTCCCCGACTACAAGCTGAAGATGGGCGCCAGCCTGCCCGGACCCGGCCCGCTGGCCCGGTACTGGAAGCCCCGGCTGACCGCCGCGCTCGCCGCGGAGGCGGCCGGCGGCGAGGTGTGGGATCTGCTGCCGGGCGAGCACCGGAGGGCCCTGGACCTGCCGGCGGCGGGCATCAAGGCGGTCACGGTCAACTTCCTGGCCGCCGGGGGATCGGGCGCGGCCGGCCACGGTGCCAAGGCGGCCAAGGGTCGCTTCGCCCGCCACCTGCTCGAGTCGGCCGGGGACTTCCTGGAAGCGGCCGACGGCTTCTCCTGGGCCGGCTGGACGGCCCGGGTGGAGAACGCCGGGTTGGTGACCGTCACCGCCCCGACCGCCTGACCGGCCGACCCGGCATCACGGGAGGCAGGCGCCGGTGCTCACGGCCCCGAGGGACTGCCCGGCTCGGCTGATGTCGGCGGACACCGCGTCCATGGTCAGGGCGTAGCCCACGCCGGGGGTGCTCGACGAGCTGGCGAAGATCAGCCCGATGACCGTCCCCGGCGCCAACCCGGCGGTACCGGTGGGCTCGCCGCTCGCGACGAGCGGACCCCCGGAGTTGCCGGGTCTCACCTCTCCGTGCAGCTCGTAGACGCTGCGGTTGGTGACCGCCGTCCCGTAGATGTCGAGCCCGGTGGCCTGCAGGCGGGCGGTGACCGCGGCCGGCTCGGCCTGCAACGGGCCGCCCTCCGGGTAGCCCATGATGGCACCGGTGGTGCCGCGCGCCACCGACCGGTCGACGACGGGCAGCACCGGATCGGCCAACCCCGGCACCCTCAGGGCGGCCACGTCCAGGCCCGGGTCGAACAGCACCACCTCCGCCTGGTGGGCACCCGAGGCGTCGACCACCCGGGTGTGGGCCTCGCCGGCCACGACGTGGGCATTGGTGACCACCAGGCCGGGGGCGGCCACGAAGCCCGATCCGGACTCGACCAGGTCGCATGCCGTGCCGACGACCTTGACCGTCGAGTCCCGGGCCGCCAGGAACGCCGGCTGGATGGACGCCTCGTCGGGTAGCACCGCGGGTGTCACCGTCCCTGGTGGGAGGTTGACGAACACCACCGGGTAGCCGCGCTCGGACAGGAACGACTCCACCCGGGCCAGCAGACCCGGAAGCGGTGGTAGCACCCCGTCGACCCCCCGCAGGACCCGGGATTCCTGGAGGGCCCGGTTCAGAGTCGGGTAGCGGCTGTTGGACAGCACCGTCCCGAACACCCAGACCACCAGCAACGTGGCCGCCGTGCCCACCGCGGCCCCGGCCAGGGCGTCGGCCCTGGCCACGACCCCGGCCCTGAGGGTCCGCCGGGCCCGACGCCCGACCTGCTCCCCGGCCAGCCCCACTGCTGCGGTGCACGAGACGGTGACCAGCAGGGCCACCAGCGCCCTCGCCGTCCCGCGGAAGAGTCCCGACAACGGCGGGGCCAGGATCACCCCGACAACCAGCCCGAGACCGAGGCCGATCAGCATCGCCACCTGGGTCAGGGCCCCGGCCTGGAAGCCCCGCCGGGCGGCGAGCAGGAGCAGGGCCAGGACGACCAGGTCGACCCAGTTCACCGGCCCGGCGCTCCGTGACCCGGCTCAGGAGCGGTGCTGGAACGCCGACGGTTGACTGTCGCGCCCTGCGCCCCGTAGCCGGCCGTCCCGCGGTGTCGTCATGTCCATCACCATGGGACGCAGCCGCCGACCGCCGACAGGGTCGATCGGCACTCTCCACCCGGATCCCCCCGATCCGGAGATGAACCCGGCGCTCGAACACGGCCGGTCGATCAGCCGATCGGGCGACAGTGAACCGGGGGTCAACCGCAGTGGCTAAGTTCTTGACTGCCATGTCGTGGGCAGTAGCACTCGACCGCAAGGCCGGCGGCCGCTCGTTGGTCCTCCTCGTCCTGGAGGAGCGATCCGAGGCGGAGAGCATCGCGCTGGAGATGCGCAACCGGGGCCAGCGCGTGGTGGTGCACGCCTATCCCGACCGCGACCAGGATCCCTGACCAGGCCGGCGGGGCCGCCACGGGCTCCCGAGATCGGTTCCCGCAGGAGCCGGCCCGGTCCGGGCCCATCTGTTAACGGCGTTCATATACTTGGGGCGATGACCGCCGACGCCACTGGACCCCTGTACCGGAGCAGCCGCCCGATCCCCGCCCGCGGCGGTCGCAAGGGTGCAGGAAGGGACCTGTCGGCCGAGCACAAGCTGGCGCTGGCCACGGGCCGGGCCGAGAGCCGGGCGGTGCGCCGGTACCTGGAGGCCATCACCTCCGCTCCCGCCGGCGACGCGGACCCCGGGGCCATGGCCCGCCGGATCGAGGAGATCGACTCCCAGCTGGCGGCGGCCGAACCGTCGGTCAAGATCCGCCTCATACAGGAGCGCATGGACCTCTACGGCCGGCTGAAGTCCCTGGGTGGCGCCGGGCAGCTCGACGAGCTGGAGCAGGAGTTCGTGGCCGCAGCGGCCGCCTACTCCGCCCGCAAGGGCATCACGTACGCGGCGTGGCGGAGAGTGGGCGTGGCCCCCGCGGTGCTGGAGCGGGCCGGCATCGATCACCGGGCCTGACGCCGCCCGTCGGCTGTCCGGGCCGCGCCCTTACCGGGCCCGGGACCGACCCGGATCACCGACCGCGGCGTTGAGGGCGGTGGCGAAGAGGCACCACGCCAGGTACGGGGTCAACAACTCGGCCGCCACCGCGTCGCGGCGGGCAGCCGAGGCGATCTCCGCCGCGACCAGGGCGTCGAGGCCGATGATCAACCCCAGCGAGACCCGCCGGTCCCGGGCGGAGAAGAACGCCACCGGCCACAGCGCGTTGAGCACCAGCTGGGCCGCGTGCAGGCGCAGCGTGGGACGGGCGGAGCGGCGGGCCAGCCGGAAGGCGGCCACCCCCATGGCCGTGTACAGCCCGGTCCACACCGGCCCGAACACCCCCGGTGGAGGGGCCCAGGCCGGCTTGTCCAGCCGCCCGTAGATCTCCGGCGCCCGACGGGCCCCGACACCTCCGACGGCGGCTGCGGCTAACGACCCGCCGGCCGCCAGCACGGCTGACCCGGTAGTCCTCACCCCGGCAGCCTACAGAGGCCCTGCCGGTACGACGGGGGCCGCGATGAGCTCGTCCCGATAGCCCGGACCTCGCTCCACCCGGACCTCCCGGGAGTCCAGGGGTTCCCCGCACTCGCTGCAGACGTACACGGCCTGCGAGGTCCGGCCGCAGGATCGGTGGACCACCCGGACCGGGGGGCCGTCGGGGGCCGCGTGGCGGTCGCCCCATTGGCGCATCGCCGTGATCACCGGCCAGAGATCCCGGCCCTTCTCCGTCAGGCGGTAGTCGTAGCGGACCGGCCGATCGCTGTAGGGAACCTTCTCCATGATCCCCTGGTCCACCAGCCGGGCGAGCCGCTGGTTGAGGACGTTGCGCGATATCCCCAGCCGCTCCTGGAACCGGTCGAAGCGGGTGACGCCGAGGAAGGCGTCACGCACGATGAGCATCGACCACCACTCGCCCACCACCTCGAGGCACTGGGCCACCGAGCAGTGCATGTCGGCGAAGCTCTTCCTCTCCACCCCCGCAGAATATCAGTTGCTTCATAGAACTCAATCGCCTATGGTCCGTTCTATGAAAGAACCTGGAGGTGCCCCGGCCCCGGCCCGGCCTCTCGAGCCGGCCCGGCGCAACGCCGTCTTCGCGGTTACCGCAGCCGCCGCCTTCATGGCGTCGCTGGACCTGTCGATCGTCAACGTGGCCTTCCCGGCCCTGCAGCGGTCCTTCCCCCGGGACTCCCGGGCGGCTCTGGCCTGGGTCATAACGGCCTACGCCATCGTGTTCGCATCGCTGCTGGTCACCGCCGGTCGCACCGCCGACCGCCTGGGCCGCCGCCGGATCTTCTTCGCCGGCCTGGCGGTGTTCACGGCCGGGTCGGCGCTGTGCGGCCTGGCCCCCGACCTGGTCGCTCTGGTGGCCGGCCGGGTGGCCCAGGGAGCCGGAGCGGCCCTGCTCCTGCCGGCCTCGCTGGGCCTGCTCCTCGAGGCCTTCTCCGAGCAGAAGCGCTCGGAGGCGGTGGCGCTGTGGGCCGGCGTCGGGGCCCTCGCCGTGGCCACCGGCCCGTCGCTCGGGGCTGCTCTCATCAGCGCCGGCGGGTGGCGCTGGGCGTTCTTCGTCAACCTCCCCGTGGGCGTGGTCGCGGCGATCGCCGGCCGGCTGGTGTTGACCGACGGGCCTCCCCGCCCGGTCCCGGCCTCCTCCGATTACCTGGGTGTGGTGCTGGTCACCGGAGCGCTGGCCGGGGCGGTGCTGGCCATATCCGAGGGGTCGGACTGGGGCTGGACCGATCCCCGGGTGCTGGCCGGGGAGGCGGCGGCCGTAGCCCTGGCGGTCCTCTTCGTCCGGCGGTGCGCATCCCATCCGGAGCCGGTGCTGGACCTGGGGCTGTTCCGCCACCGGTCGTTCTCGGTGGCCAATGCCGCCACCCTGGTCTACGCCATGGGCTTCTTCTCCATGCTGCTCGGCAACATCTTGTTCCTGACCGGTGTGTGGCACTACTCCATCCTGCGGGCCGGGCTGGCCGTCACCCCCGGCCCGCTGGTGGTCGCCGCCGTCTCCGGCCCGGCCGGCCGCCTGGCATCCCGGCGGGGCTTCCGGCCCGTCCTCGTGGCCGGGTTCGCGGTGTTCGCCGGCGGCCTGTCCATCTACGCGCTGCGGGTCGGGGTCCGCCCCGATTACGTGGGCAGCTGGCTGCCGGCCACGCTCGTCGGCGGTCTGGGCATCGGCCTCACCTTCCCGGTGCTGGGGGCGGCGGCCGTCGCCAGCCTGCCCCAGTCCCGGTTCGCCGTCGGCAGCGCGGTCAACCAGACCGCCCGCCAGGTCGGCGGCGCTCTCGGCGTGGCCGTGCTGGTGGCCATCCTGGCGCCGGCCGGCGACCCGGCGGCCGCCCTCGCCCACTTCCGTCACCTCTGGGAGTTCGCCGCGGCCATGGCCGTGGTGGCCGGGCTGGTGTCGTCGCTCCTCAGCCCGGCGCCCGGCCCCGGGACCCTGCGGACCGCCCGGTCGCCTCACCTGGCCGAAGCCGGTTGAGCACCCGGGGCGCCCCGTTACGGCAGGCGGACCACCTCGGCCAGCCACGCCTCGGCGGTGGTCGGGCCGGGACCCTGGTTGGTCTCGAAGCGCTCAGCAGCGAGGGAGTCGATGCGCCAGCCGGCCCCGAAGGCGGCACGCAGCTCCGCTTCGGTCACCCGGCGGGGCCCCCAGTCCCCGGGTTCGCGGTCACTGAAGCAGCAGAGATGGAGATGGCCGCCGGGGCGCAGGACGGAGTGCAGGGCGGCCACGTAGCTGCCCCGGCCGTCGTCGTCGAAGACGTGGAAGACCCCGCTGTCGACCACCGTGTCGAAGAGCTGTCCCAGGGTGTCCACCTGCAGGGCGTCGAGCACCTCGAAGCGGGCGGACACGCCCCGCTCCGCGGCCTTGGCCCGGGCGCTGCGGATGGCCCGCGCTGACAGGTCGATGCCGGTGACGTCGGCTCCACAGGTCGCCGCCAGGATGGCGTGCTCACCGGTACCGCAGCCGGAATCGAGCAGGGCCCCGGTGAGCCTGCCGGCGGCGGCCAGGCGGGCGAACGCCGGCTGCGGCCGGCCGATGTCCCAGGGCGGCGCATCGCCGGCGTAGGCGTCGTCCCAGTGCTGTCCGGCTTCGGTCGAGCTCACGTTGGGGGACTCCTCTCCGCCCGGCGAGCCTATCGGAGGGGTGGGCCTCCCCGGTCGAGTCGGACCGCGGGCTCCACGGCGGTCAGTCGAGGGCCCGGGGCGTGATGAAAGCCTCCAGCCGGCCGGGCCCGGGCCCGACGCCATCCCACCCGGGCCCAGGGAAGCGCAGGTCGACCAACGCGGCGGTGGGCACTTTTTCCAAAGTGTCCAGGGCCGGCGCCGCCAGCATCCGGGCCAGGTCCTCGATGGCCGGGTTGTGACCGACGACCATCGCCGAGTCCAGGTGCGGGGGCAGGGCCCGGACCACGGCCAGCAGGTCCCCGGCGGTGCCGGCGTAGACGTCCCCGTCCAGCCGGACGGGTATCTCGGGGGGCAGGCCCAGCCGCTCCAACGTCTCCCGGGCGCGGACGGCAGGAGAGCAGACGACCAGCTCCGGGACCGCGTCCTGCTCCCGTAGCCAGAGGCCCAGGCGGGCCGCGGCCCGCCGGCCCCGCCCGGCGAGCGGCCGGTCGAGGTCCGCCAGGGTCGGATCGTCCCAGCTGGACTTGCCGTGGCGCAGGAGCAGCAGTCGCTTGGCGGCCATCGGACCCCGACGCTAACCAGCCGGCCCGGTACCCGATGGATCGGCGGCGGGACCGCCGGCCGCCGCGTACCGCTCCACCTCGGCCGGGCCGGCGGGCCGGCCGTAGAACCAGCCCTGGCCGCTGTGGCATCCCATCTCCCGCAGCAAGCCGGCCTGCTGGGCCGTCTCGATGCCCTCGGCGATCAGCGAGAGGTCCAATGCCTCCCCGAGGCCGATCACCGCCTTGACCACCTCGAGATCGTCGTCGTTGACCCCCAGTCCGGCCACGAAGGAGCGGTCCACCTTCAGGATCCGGATGGGGAAGCGCCTCAGGTAGGCCAGACTGGACCACCCGGTGCCGAAGTCGTCCAGGGCCAGCTGAACACCCATTTCGGCCACCCGCTCCAGCGTCCGCCTGGTGGAGGACGCCGCGTCGATCAGCACCGACTCGGTCAGCTCCAGGCTCAGCTGCGCCGGGTCCAGGCGGTGGGCGGCTAGAGCCGCTGAGACCAGGCGGGGCAGGTCGGGGGAGGTGAGCTGGCGGGCGCTGAGGTTGACCGCCACCTTCCTCGGAGCCCGCTCGGCCAGGCGCTGGTTCCAGTCGGCTGCCTGGGCGCACGCCTTCTCGAGGACCGTCTCTCCGAGCGGCACGATCAACCCCGAGTCCTCGGCCACCTCGATGAAGCTGTCCGGTGCGATGATCCGGCCCTCGGGGCTTCTCATGCGGACCAGCGCCTCCACCCCCA
>JAKAXG010000135.1 GCA_021827225.1 Actinomycetes bacterium
TCACATATCGAGGTCTGAGCTCGACCAGCACGGCGAGCGTCTTGTGGCCCAGCCGGGCGTGCTCGATGGCCACCTCCGCATTGTCGGGAAGAAGTCGGCGGAGCCGCCTGAGCTCGGGGGGGACGTCGCTGGTCGAGGGCTCGGTTACCTCGACCACGACCCGGCGGCCCGCTGAACGGATCAGATCGACCAGGGACCGGTCGGCTTCGATCAGCCGGGGAGAGCCCTTGACCGCCAACCATGCCGTCCCCGGCAGCTGGTGCGCAGCCTGGAGGGCGGCACGGGCCAGCATGCCCTCCATCGCCAGGCCCGCCCCGGCGGCGACGGCGTCGGCTATCAGGCGCTCCGGGCTGGAGCCGTCGTTGAACCGGGTGAGCGCCTCGTAGCCGACCGGGTCGCCGGCGGCCAGGTCGACGATGGGCTGGAAAACCGTCCGGAAGTCCCCCGGTTCGGGGAGGCCACCGATGGAATTGGTCGCCGCCACCCGGAGCAACTCCGTGGGAGACGAGGGCCAGGCGGGCGGGTCGCCGTCGTCGCCCAGCTGCAGGACCGACCGCCAGTCGATGGCCTCGACCGGGACGGTGGTCTCCGACCGCCGGGACCGGTGGAACCGGCGGGACCTCGGCTCGGCGGGCTTGGACAGCAGCGCCCTCAGATGCACCCACGCGTCCACCACGCAGTTGCCCAGCCCGATGAACGCGGCGATGGCGTAGAGGGTCAGCACCACGTTGAGAGCGGCGTACGCCATGTTCTCCCTGTGGCGGTGCTGGTAGGCATAGAGGAACGTCATGGCCGCCAGTCCGGCCAGGACGAAGGGGGAGAACAGAAACAGGGGTGGGGTCACGGTGCGGTCCCTCACCTTGGGGGTGCGGGCGAACGCCGCCTTCGACGCGGTTATGGCCTGGGCCAGGGTGGCGACCACCCCGGCCAGGTTGACGGCAGAAGGATGAGGTTGAAGCCGTACACCCGGGCGACATCGGTCCACTTGTAGCCGCAGTAGCGCAGATCCGATCCCATGGCCCAGAAGTAGGGGAGCGCGACCAGGAACAACCACGGGCTGATGAGCGTGGCGTCGAACGGGAAGATCAAAAGGACGAGCAGGCTGACCGAGCTCCAGGTGATGGATGCCATGTAGTTCCACCGCAGGAACGTCTCCCCGAAGCGCGTGCGCTGGCCCCGGGAGCGCCTGGCCTTGCTCTGACGCCTCAACTTGGCCAGGAGGAGCAGACCGCCGGTCGCCCATCGCCGCCTCTGGATGCAGAGCGAGCCGAAGTCCGGAGGGGTGGCGCTGTAGCTGAGGCGCTCAGGAACGTTGAACAGTCGCCATTCGTGGATGCCCAGGTCGATGGTCGACTCGGTGTCCTCGATGACGGTCCGGTCCTGGATATACGTCTTGATCTCCCAGTCCCCGAGGTAGGACGTCACGGCGATGTCGTCCAGGGCCTCCTTGCGGATCACCGCGTTGGCGCCCACCCAGAAGCTGGCGTCGTAGTAGGTGAGCCCCTGGTGGACGATGTGCTGCAGGTCGGTGGTGGCGCCGGCGATGCGCTCCAGACGGGTGGACGCCCCCGGGAAGGCGCTGTAGGGGGTCTGGGCGATCGCCACCCGGCGGTGCTCCTGCTGTTCCAACATGTGGACCAGCCGCAGGCAGTACTCCGGCAGCAGGACGCTGTCCGCGTCGAGGGTGAGCACGTAGTCCGGGTCGGGCACGGTCAGATCGGCGTTGCCCCGCCCCACCGATACCAGGGCCGCCCCGTTGACCGTCTGCACCTCCCGGTACCGGCCTCCCATGAGCCCGATGTAGCTGTTGAGGTTCATGGCCTTGTTGGGCTCGTGCGACAGGGAGACGTAGCGCTTCCGCTGGAACGAGGACAGCTCGGCCCTGAAGATCCACGCCAGCCGCTGGTGGAACTGGCGGACCCGCACCTTCGGGAGGGTGGCACCCTCCTCGGCTGCCTGGCGAATGGCGTTGGCCACTGAGGCCAGGTCGGATGACAGGCGGCGGATGACCTCGTTGGCCAGGAAGGCGTCGGTGTGATCGACGATGTCCTCACCTGCCGCGAGATCGTCCAGCCACCCAACGGCGGCGTCGTACTCGTCGGCCAGCTTGGCGACGTGGGCGGGGCCGACTTCGTCGAGCCCGGCGGCGTTGGTGTCGAAGGCGGCCAGGGCCGCTGCGAACCGCGACGCCGGGCGGGCGAGTAGCTCCTCTATCTCCTTCGGCAGGGCTTCGGCGGAGACCAGCAGTTCGTGGGCTCGTCGGCTGCGGGGAACGGGCGGATCGTCGATCAGCAGCACGATCCTCGTGTCCGGATACTCCTGAAGGGCCGCCGAGAGGAGCGTGTTGCGGACCACGCGGGCGTCTTCCTGGTAGGCCGGCACGAGGACTGTCAGTGACGGAGCGCTACGGGAGAAGAAGTCCTCCAGCACGGCCCGACTGGCCCGGTGGTGTCCCTGGGTCCGGTAGAAGAACCCCAACCGGGCCAGCAAGTAGGCGACGGTGGAGGCGGTGAGGGTGGTGATGATGAGCAGGTAGACGATGGCTTCGCTGCGGGCGACAGCCGTCGACTGGTGAGGCGAGAGCAGGTCGCCGAACACCCAGGTGACCACATAGCCGATCCAGGCGACGACCGTGAGGATCAGGGCCAGGCGGCCCATGCCCACCCGGCGGTCACTGATGCGCGGGGCGATCACCGGGATCGGCCTCACCCGCTTGTCGTGGCCCCACTGGCGCCGGCCTCCTGCCGCTGCCCGGCGATCAGGCGGGTCCTCCTTGGCCTCTGCCGGGGCGGCGGGCGCCGCTGGACGCTCGGCTAGTTCTGGAGACTGGACCATGGCTTGTGTGGGCACTCCGACATGTCGGTGACGCGGACTCCGTACGGTTCCTTCCGGATCCGAGGTGGGTGGGGTGTCGGGCGGTCCGTGGGGGCCATTCGTTGACGGTTGGACAGCCAGTGGGGGATTGGTTCCGGCTTTGTATCGGCTCGGCGCTGGGGGCCGGTCGACCGGATAGTGGGATGGCGGTCCGATTCAACCGGTTTGTCGGGAGTTTGGAGTCGTCGTTTTCGTCGGCGGTCCGTTGTGTGCCCGGGCGGGGGCTCGGGCGTGGGTCGTCCGCTCAGCGTGCGGCTGGGGTTGCAGCCTGATCGCCGGGACCGGCTCCCATCGGCCGGGGTCTCGGCCGGCGCCGGGATCAGGTGTAGGCCAGGGTCCCGTCGTCGAGGTCGAGGTTGGGGAGGGTGTCGCACTCCTCCTGGTGCTCGTGCAGGTGCACCCACGGTTCCCGGTCACCCTGCTTGAAGAGCAGGTGTTGGGAGCGCATCACATAGCCGGCGTTGAAGTCGTCCGGGTCGGCCCACGACCGCAGCTCCATGTCGGCGTCCTCGGGCCGGAAGGTCGGAACGACCTTGGCGGCTCCTTTGTCCCGCATGTGAGCCAGCAGGCGACCCACCAGATCGCAGACCAGATCCACCCTGAGCGTCCAGCTGTGCCGGAAGTAACCGAACACGTAGGCCATGTTGGGGACGCCACTGATCATGATGCCGCGCCAGGTGACACGCTGGGTGAAGTCGACGGGCTCTCCGTCAACGGTGAACCCGACGTCGCCGAACGCGGTCATGTTGAATCCAGTAGCCGTCACGACGATGTCGGCAGGGATCTCCTCTCCTCCGCTGACCTTGAGGCCGCGCTCGGTGAAGGTCTCGATGGTGTCGGTGACGATCGACAGCTTCCCGTCGGTGATGGCCTTGAAGAAGTCCCCGTCCGGCACGATGGCGATCCGCTGCTGCCAGGGCCGGTAGCGGGGGGTGAAGTGCCGGTCGATGTCGTACCCCTCCGGCAGGAGCGGCCGGATGGAGTCGAGCAGCATCGTGTGCAGCTCTTCGGGCGTCTCCACCGACATCCGCGACAGCTGGTGGGTCAGCGCGATGTACTGGCGCCGCAGGATCTCGTGGGTCCACTCGTCGGGGATGTCGAGATCCCGCAGGGTGACAGCCAGCTCGGAGACGCTCGGGGCGGCGAAGAAGTAGGTGGGGGAGCGCTGCAACATGGTGACGTGCTCTGCCGTCTCGGCGATGGCCGGGCAGATCGTGGCGGCGGTGGCGCCGGACCCGATCACGACGATCCTCTTGTCGGTGGTGTCGAGCTCCTCGGGCCACGCCTGGGGATGGACGATGAGGCCCTGGAAGCGGTCCATGCCCTCCCAACGGGGTTGGTAGGGCCGGCTGTGGTTGTAGTAGCCGGGGCACATCCACAGGAAACCGGTCGTGAAGCGCAGCTGTTCGCCGGTGTCGAGCCGGGTGACGTCCACCGTCCAGCGGCTGTCCGTCGTGTCCCAGCTCGCCGCGGTCACCCGGTGCTGGTAGCGGATGTACTGCTCCAGGTCGGACTCCTCGATGACCTCGTCGAGGTAGGACAGGATCTCGCCGGCCGCCGCGATGGAAGGGCCCCGCCAGGGCTTGAACCGGTAGCCGTAGGTGAAGAGGTCGCTGTCGGAGCGCACGCCGGGGTAACGGTGGGTCCACCAGGTGCCACCCCTCGTCTCCTGGGCGTCGAGGACCACTAGGCTCAGATCCGGCAGTTGGTCCCGCAGATGGTGGGCGGCGCCGATGCCCGACACGCCGGCGCCGACGATCAGGACGTCCACGTGGCCGGCGTCCACGACCTCCTCGGCGGCTGGGGCGAGGGCGGTAGTCGCTGTCATGGTGGACCTCCGAGGCGCGATCTGGTGGTCGCGACGGTAGTCATCTTCGAGGGGCGGGGGCCCGCTCGTTGTCCCACAGGGTCGTTCCCGGACCACCGCCGGTGCTACCGGGGCACGCGTCCCATCAGATAGAACTCGTCGTTGGGCATGACCCCGCCCAGGTGCGCCAGCCGGTTGGACAGGGCGAAAAAGGCGCTTATGGACCCCACGTCCCAGATGTCGTCGTCGGTGAGGCCGTGATCGTGGAGGCCCTCCAACTCGGGGCGGGTGACCATCCACGGCTCCACCGCCAGCCTTACCGCCACGTCGAGGATGGCCCGCTGGCGGTCGTCGAGTTCGGCCTTCCTCCAGTCGGTCGCCACCTGATCGGCGACGCGGGGGTTGCGGGCCCGGATGCGGGCGATGGCCCCGTGGGCGACCACGCAGTAGAGGCAGTGGTTCTCGGCGCTGGTCGCCACCACGATCAGCTCCCGGTCGGCCTTGGTGAGAGCCGGGGTCTCCTTGTCCATCAGGGCGTCGTGGTAGGCGAAGAACGCCCGCCACTCCGCCGGTCGGTGGGCCAGGGCGAGGAAGATGTTGGGCACGAAGCCCGACTTGTCCGCAACCTCCCCGATCCGGGCCCGCAGGTCCTCGGGCAGCTCCTCCAGCGGCGGTGGATCGAACATCACCCGATGGTAACGGTCCGCCCCCGGCCTGTCGGCCTGGATCATCGCTCGGATCGGGCGGCACGGGTGCGGGAGATCGGGTCGGGCGGTTACGAGTCCCGGGCGAGGACCTCTGCGGCGGCCCGCATCTGGCGGGCCAGGTGCTTGCGGGCCTCAGCCTTGGAGACCTGGCGCATCTCCTCCTTGGCCTCCCGGATGGCCGTACGCAGCCCCTGGATGGCCTCGTGGGCCTCGGTCGCCGCCGCCTTGACGGCCTCGCGCTCGGCTGCGAGTTGATCCAGCATCTGGGCGAGCTCGTTCTGCGCGCGCTCGGCCCGGGCGACGGTGTCCTCGAGGGGTTCGACCATGGTCTCAGGCTAGGCTGATACCTCCGCTCCCGCTGGGCGCAACTCCGGTGGTTTCAGGCGTCGATCTTTGCCCAATAGGGGCGGCGCAGCTCACGCTTGAGGGGTTTGAGGGCGCCCGATAGTGGCAGTGGTTCAGACCGGAACTCCACCGACTTGGGCACCTTGTAGCCTGCCAGGCTCTCTCTGACGTGCCCTTTGATCTGTTCCTCAGTGGCGATGGCGCCGGGGTAGAGCACGACTATGGCGTGCACCTGCTCGACCAGTGTGTCGTGCGGGATGCCGATGACGGCGACCTGGGCGACCGCCGGGTGGGTCGAGATGGCATTCTCGACCTCGCTGGAGTAGACGTTCTCGCCGCCCGAGACGATCATGTCCTTCACCCGGTCGACCACGTAGACGTAGCCGTCCCCGTCGATGTGCCCCTCGTCGCCCGTGTGGTACCAGCCGTCTCGGAAGGCGGCTTCGGTCTCGACCGGCCGGTTCCAGTACCTGGACATGAAGTTCCCGCCTCGCGCACAGATCTCACCGTTCCCGTCGCGCCCGAGCACCTTGCCGTGTTCATCCTCGATGCGGATGCTGACTCCCGGCACCGCCTTGCCGGCCGACCTGAGAATCGGTCCGCCGCGCTGATGGTCCCTGCATGTGAGCATGGTGAGCACCGAGGAGCACTCCGTCATGCCATATCCCTGTGACAGCTTGATATCCGGGAACGTCGCCTGGACCCGGGCCAACAGCGCTTCGGGCATGGGGGAGGCGCCGTACACGAGGTCCGACAGTGGGGCCAGCCGCTCCGGACGGAACTCCGGGTGGTTCATGACCATGGCGATCATGGTCGGCACCATGGTCGTCCAGTTCACCTCGTAGCTCTCGATCAGGCGCATGACCTCGGCCGGCTCGAACAGCGGGATGAAGACCGATGTCGCTCCGGTGCCGGGGATACCCAGCACGGCCGCCATGGACGCGGCGTGGAACATCGGCGTCTGGTGCAGGTAGACCCGCCAGTCGCCGACCCCCAGGACACAGCCGATGTGATAGACGTTCAGCTGCTCGGCGCGCGAGTCCAGAAGGACGCCCTTCGGCAGGCCGGTGGTGCCGCCGGTGTACATCAAGATGACGGGGTCGGTTTCCTCCGGCTCGGGAGGTACCTTCGGGTGCCCCGACTCCACCAGATCCTCGTACTCGAGGTCGTGGGGGACGTCGCCGTCGCCGATCAGCACGATCTTGCGGATGGGCAGGTCTTGACGGACCTCGGCGATGGCCCGGCTGAAATGCTCGGCGAACATGGCGTCGACGAAGACCACCTCGGTCTGGGAGTCGGCCAGGATGAACTGCAGTTCCCTCCCCGCCAAGCGCAGGTTCAGGGGGTTGGCGATGGCACCGGTCAGGAAGGCGGCGTGGTACAGCTCCAGGTACTGATGGCTGTTGCCGGCCATGATGGCGAAGCGGTCCCCTTTTTCCACCCCCAACTCCCGGGTCATCGCGTCAGCGACGCTCAGCGTCCGGTACGCGTGCTCTGCGTAGGTGCCGTGCCAGTCGCCGTCGTGGAAGGCGACCTTCTCCGCGTAGCTCTCGAAGACGGGCAGCAAGGTCCGGTGCGCTATGAGTTCCTTCACGGCAACATCCTCCCTTCGGCGGTCCCCTTCCAGCGGCCCCGGTAACCCTCCAGGAGCGACCCGAGGGGAGAGCGCTCGGGGCAGGGGAGCAGGAACACGGCGGCCTCGCGCGCCGAGCCGCACAGCTCGGCCTCCAGGTCGTCGGACTCCTCGTCACGCTCACAGGTCTCGTCCTCGAACTCGGGCACGGCAGTCCTCTGTTTCCCTCTGGAGCCGGCCAGCATTGATACAACCGCAGTCCAGCCCGCGACAGGGCCGAAGGGCCCGGTGACGCGGAGCGCGGGGGTGACCACCGGACGCCGACTGCTGCCGCCACTGCCCTGACAACAAGTGAGGTCAGTGGTCACGGGTCGTGACCCGACCGGTATCGTGCGCTCCCGAGGTACGGGGTCGCCTGGCGGAGGGTACTGCGTGGGGCGGCCCCGGCGGGAAACGATCCTGTGGCCGGTGCCGGCCCACTCGCAGAGGGAGTCGCAGATGAGCACGTTCACCGGTTGGCTTCGTGACCTGGCGGCGACACGGGGCGACAGCGAGGCCATCGTGGAGCCGGGCGGCGGGTCCCTGTCGTTCTCGATCCTGGACCGCCGGGTGGCGGCCCTCGCCGGCTGGATGTCGGATACGGGTGTCGGACCCGGCGACCGGGTGGCGTCGCTCCTACCCAACGGGGCCCTGCCGGTCGAGGTCCTGCTGGCCGCCGCCCGACTCGGGGCGGTGACGATCGGCGTCAACACCCGCTACCGGTCGGCGGATCTGCGTCACCTGCTGGAGCGGGCCCGACCCCGTCTGCTGCTCGCCGTCCGCCAGTTCCTGGGCGTCGACTTCCAGACGGTAGTGGCGTCGGCGGTGGCGGACCTGGCCGTGCCTCCCCAGGTGGTGTGGTCCGAGGAGCTGGCATCGGCCGCCGGCCACGAACCGATCGATGACGAGCGTGCCACGCCCTCGGACATGGCCGTAGCTTTCACCACCTCGGGGACGACCGGGCGGCCCAAGCTGGCGGCGCACGACCATGCCTCCACGCTGCGGCATCTGCAGGCTGTGGCCCGGTCCATGGATGTCGGCCCCGACGCCACCGGCCTGGTCATCCTTCCCTTCTGCGGCACCTTCGGCTTCGTGTCGCTGATGTCGGTGCTCGCAGGCGGCGGCCGGGTGATCGTGCCGGAGCGATTCGATGCGGCGACCGCCGCCGGTCTCGTCGAGCGCTACGGCGTCACCCACCTGAACGGTTCCGATGACATGCTGCTGGCGATCCTCGACCAGGGATGCACGGTCCGTACCTGGCGCCACGGCGTGCATGCTGAGTTCACCGGCAAAGGAGAAGAGGTGGTCGCCCGAGCCGACGCCGTGGGCATCCGACTCACCGGCGTCTACGGCTCCTCCGAGACGTTCGCCCTGCTGGCCCGCCGCTCGCCTGCTGCGGATCGCGCCGAGCGAGCTGGCAACGGCGGGTTTCCAGTCGACCGGTCGACCGAGGTCCGCGTCGTCGACACGGTGACGGGCACTCCCAACCCGGGGGGCGCGGCCGGTGAACTGCAGCTGCGGGGTCCGAGCGTCCTCGGCGGGTACCTCGTCGAGGACGGACTCGCCCCGCCGCCACTGACGCAGGAC
>JAKAXG010000136.1 GCA_021827225.1 Actinomycetes bacterium
GTGGGCCGGGGGAAGACCCCGCCGGTTTCGCTGGCCGAGGCCGCCGAGGCGGGATACCGGCTGGTTATCGTCCCGACGGTGCTTCTGGCCGCGGTGGTGGAGGCTTCCGCCGCCGCCCTGGCGGAGATGCAGCGGACCGGCGCGCATCCCGACGGGGGGCTGTCACTGGTGGAGCTGTTCACGCGGTTCGGCTCCGGCGAATGGGACGAGATCCGCAGCCGGTACCCGGAGGCGTCGACGTGAGAGCCCGGGGCTAGTCGATCCGGCGCAGTTCGGCGGCCAGGTGGTGGGTCATCGGCTGCCCGACCGCGGCCATGGAGAGCCGGTAGCGCAGCACCGTGTCGTCGATCTCGAAGTGCCGCTCGATCGCGACCACCTCGAGGGCGGTGCCGGTGCGCCCGACCGACGTGGATCGCAACGACAGCTTCCGGCCCTCCAGCCGCCCCTCGCCGATCTCGGTGATGCCGGTTGGGTGTGAGAGCACGACCTCCACCTGGCCGGGCCGGGGCACGCGCCAGAAACCCAGTTCGGAGTGCAGCGGCCGGCCGTCCTCGGCACTCGACGTCCGTTGCGAGTAGGCGAGGAAAGGCTTGCCGACGTGGGAGAAGGTGACGGTCTCCTCGTATGCGAACGGTTCGATGGTCGGGTACTCGCCCTGACCCGGTCCCGACCAGGTCCCGATCAGCGAGGCCAGGGGTTCCAGGTTCGGGTGGAGGGTGGCGCCCATACCTTGCAGCATGCCACCCCAGGTGAGGGAGGGTCACGAACCCCCGGGGCGGCGCATCACGGCTCCCTCCCAGCCGTCGAGGGAGAGGATTCCGGTTTCGTTGAGATCCCGGTAGACGGCGGCCACGTGCTGCCACTGCCCGGGCAGCAGCCCGGCCACCAGGAGGACGCCTCCGGGGCGCACGATCCGGGCGCAGCCGGCGCCGATGGCGGCGTGCGTCCCGGCGGTGACGTTGACCAGAACCAGATCGGCGGCGGCCGGTGGCAGGTCGGCTGCCGGGGTGGTGGATGCCGAGACCACCCCGGCCACGTGGTTGCGGGCCGCGTTGGTCCCGGCGGCCACCACCGCCGCCGGGTCGATGTCCACGGCCGTCACCGCCCTGGCCCCCAGCTTGGCGGCGGCGACGGCCAGGATTCCCGAACCGGTCCCCACGTCGGCCACGTCGGCGCCCGAGGGCGGATGGGCGTCCATCCACCCCAGAAGCATGCGGGTGCTGGCGTGGGTGCCGCTCCCGAAGCAGGCCCCCGGGTCGATCTCGATCCGGATCCGCCCCGAGTCGACCGGCACGGACCGCCATGACGGGACCACCAGGAGGTTCCGGCCCACGGCCACAGGGTGCACCCACTGCCGCCAGGCATCGCGCCACGCGGTGTCGGTCACGGTGTCGACCCGGGCCCCGAGCGGGCCCTCGAGCCGGGCCGCCACCTCCCGGGCGGCCCCGGCGGTGGGGTACCCGGCCAGGAGCGTCGCCCCCTCCGCGTCCTCCCTGACCTCGACCGCGGTGGCCCCCTCCGCCCACAGCTCGGAGGCGGCCAGATCCACCCGCTCCTCCCCGTCGCGGCCGTGGTGGATCCGCACCAGGACCAGAACCGTGTCCTCGTTCATCGGCACCGATGATGGCCCAAACCGGGCCGGCCGGGTGGCCTCCCCCCGGCGCCGTCTACGCTCCCGGCCATGACCTCAGACGAACTGGTGAGCCGGGTTTGCCCGACGATCGGGGACTTGGGCGCGGCCTTCTACTTCACGCCCGAAACCCTGGCCCGGGGCAAGGA
Organism: Actinomycetes bacterium; assembly: GCA_021827225.1. The sequence continues at coordinate 1,780 of JAKAXG010000136.1, forward strand.
GCTCGGCCTCGACGGATTCCGCTTCTACTTCCTGGGGCGTGGAGGCGTCCTCGGCGATGTGGAGCCCCGGGTGGTCCAGAGCGCGTTCGGGTACTTCGAGGGCGGCTTGGTGGCGGGCATGTGGCATTCCGCTCAGGAGCGTTCCGGGCTGAGCCCGCGGGAGGTGGGCAGGCTCTACGTCGAGGCCAGCCGGGACTTCGGGCGGAGCCGCTTCGCCACGCTGGGCGGCCTGGACCGCTTCTGCTCGGCCGCAGAGGAGATAGTGGCGGGGGTGGACCCCGCCGGGCTGGCCCTCTACGCCGCGCTGTCGTCGGAGCCACTGCCCGACGACGTGCCCGCCCGGGCCATGCAGCTGGTCACTGTCCTGCGGGAACTGCGCGGCAGCGTCCACCTGCTGGCGGTGGCGGCGGCCGGGGTGAGCCCCCTCGTGGCCCACTACTTCCGCCGCCCCGACGATTTCGCCATCTTCGGCTACCGCGAAGATCAGACACCGGAGCTCACCGACGCAGACCGCGACGCCATGAAGGCGGCCGATGCTCAGACCGATCGGCTGATGGCGGCTGCGTTCTCCATCCTTGACCCGCACGGCGCGGAGGCACTGGCCGCCGGGGTGGAGGCGATGGCCGCCGCGGTCAAGGCACCCTAGGGGAGCTCTCCCTCGCCCTTGACCTCCGCGCCCCGCTTGGCCATCTCGTCGAAGTTCTTCTCGGTCGAGGGGCTGGGCGACGCGGGCGCGGCGTTCTCCTCCTCAGCGGTGGGGGCCCGGTCGGCCCGGTGCGAGGCCTGAGCCTCGGCCTCCTCCGCGGCGCGCGTCTCGTCGCTCGGGCTGGTGCCGGATTCATTGCTCATGACCGTGCATGTTCCCGCCCCGGCGCCGGCGCAAACGCCCCCACCCCGCTAGCCCTGCCCTCTGACCCTCTCCGGCTCGATCTGGAGGATGACCCTCTCGGAGGTGATGGGGTTGGCGTAAGGCCCGCCGGTGTACTTCCGGCTGAGCTGGTCGATGTGCTCGCGGGCCTCGCTGCCGGTGACGGTGGAGACGACCCGGCCCCGCACCTCCACGTAGCGGTACGGGTTGGTGGCGTCGAACACCGTGACCGCGACCCGCGGGTCCCGCTTGACGTTGCGGAACTTCTGGCGGCCGGTCTCGGTGTTGATGATCACGTGGGTGTCGTCCGCGTCCACCCACATCATGTGCGTGGACGGCTGGCCGTCAGGAAGCAGGGTCGTGAAGGCGGCGAAGTTCTTGCCCTGAAGCAGTTCCTTGGCGAGGTCGTCGAGCATCCGGTCATCGTATGGGACATGTCAGGATGAGCCGGTGAACGAAACCGCATCTGCGCCCGACCCGGTCCTCGTCTCCCGGCAAGACGCCGTCGCTACCGTGACCCTGAACCGCCCGGCGGCCCGCAACGCCCTCAGCGGAGCGCTGCTCGGCGCCCTCCGGCGGGTCATGGCCGACCTGGGGGCTGACGACAGCATCGGCGCCGTGGTCCTCACCGGCGCCGATCCGGCCTTCTGCGCCGGGTTGGACCTGAAGGAGCTGAGCGCCAACGACGGCCTGCTCGTCTCGGTGGAGGCGGACGGCATCCCTCCCGGACACCCGTGGATGCCCCTGCCCAAGCCGCTGATCGGCGCCATCAACGGCGTGGCCGTCACCGGCGGTCTGGAGCTGGCGCTCAACTGTGACTTCCTCGTGGCCTCCGAGCGGGCTGTCTTCGCCGACACCCACGCCCGGGTCGGCATCCTGCCGGGCTGGGGGCTGTCGGTCCTGCTGCCCCAGAGGGTCGGGTTCGCCATGGCCCGCAGGATGAGCCTCACCGGCGACTTCGTGGACGCCGACCGGGCGCTGCAGGCCGGTCTGGTGACAGAGGTGGTGCCGCACGGCGAGCTCCTGGAGTGCGCCCACCGGTTGGCGGCGACCATCGCCGCCAACAACCGCCCGGCGGTGACCAGCCTTCACGCCTCTTACCGGCGCATCGAGTCCGAGGTCGTGGGGCGGGGCCTGGAACTGGAGCAGGAGACTTCGCGATCGTGGCGCAGGAGCGGCGGAACCGCCGGGATAGCCGATCGGGTGCCTGGGGTCTTCTCCCGGGGCCGGGCGCAGGTTTCAGGCGCCGGGGACTAGATCCGGAGATTTATGACCGCTGGTTCGTTTTGCTCGTATTGAGCGTAATTCCGGGCCCCATCCGGCGTTTCATCAGGCGGGACGACCGCCACGTAGATCGACTCAGACGGCTACTGGACCGGCCCTGGCTTGACTAGCGTGACGCTCACCGAATCTGTCGGGGGAGTTTCCGGGGGGGAACCGGTAGTCGAGAATGTCTCAGTTTCTTTCGCTCACCGTAGCGGGGGTCGCTACCTACGGCTGCATTTACGCCCTGACCGCCATGGGGCTGGTGGTCACCTACGCAACCTCCGGGATCTTCAACTTCGCCCAGGGCGCGATCGGGATGATCGGGGCGTTCCTCTACTGGGAGTTCGGCCCCCACTGGGGCTGGCCGTCCTGGGCCGCGCTCGCCATGGTCGTGCTGGTGATAACGCCGCTCATCGGGGCGCTCATCGAGCGTCTGGTGGTGCGTCGCCTGGAGAGCGCCAATCTCGAGGCCAAGCTGACCGTGACCATCGCCCTGCTGCTACTCGGCATCGCCGCGGCCACCGCCATCTGGAACCCGGCCAGCAGCCGTAGCATCCCGCAGTTCTTCAACGGTCACCAGGTGTCGATCGGGGGAGTGGTCCTCACCTGGCACCAGTTGATCATCGTGGCGGTGGCGGCCGGCGCGGCCGGGCTGCTCCGTCTCTTCTTCTACCGGACCCGGACAGGTATCGCCACCAGGGCGGTCGTCGACGACCGGGAGCTGGCTTCCCTCGCCGGCGCCGCCCCGGCCCGCTTCTCGCAGCTCGGCTGGGCCATGGGTTGCTCGCTGGCCTCGATCGCCGGCATCCTCATCGCCCCCCTGATCAACCTCGACATCACCAACCTGACCCTTCTGGTGATCAGCGGCTACGCCGCTGCGATGGTGGGCCGGCTGAAGAGCCTGCCCCTGACCTTCGCCGGGGCCATCATCCTCGGGCTGCTGCAGTCCTACGCCATCGGCTACCTGCCGGTCAGCGTGGCGTGGAGCGACCTCGAGCAGATCATCCCGATGCTGTTCCTGCTCATCGTCATGCTGGTGCTGCCCCAGTCCAGGGCCAGCCTCACCCGGCGCGTCATGGTCCGGGCCCCCCGCGTGGTCGGCCTCCGGGAGTCGCTCGTGGTCGGTGCTGCGTTCCTGGTGGTGGCGGTGATCGCCTCCCGGTTCTTGAATTCCGCCGGCCTCGGCTACGCCAACCGGGGCCTGGCCCTGGCCATCATCATGCTGTCGCTGGTGCTGCTGACCGGCTATGGCGGGCAGGTGTCCCTCTGCCAGCTGAGCTTCGCCGGGCTCGGAGCCTTCGCCATGGCCAAGGTGGGCGGGGGCCACGGCTCTCTGCTCGGCCTGCTCGCCGCGGTGGGTCTGGCCGGGGCGGTGGGCGCCGTCGTGGCCCTGCCGGCCCTGCGCCTGAGGGGGCTGTACCTGGCGCTTGCCACCCTGGCCTTCGCCCAGGGGATGGACGCGGCGTTCTTCAACAACACCAACGTGTTCGGCGTGTCGCTGTCCATCACGGTGGCCCGCCCCGCCCTGCCCGGGATCGCCCTGGACAGCAATCGGACCTATCTGGTCGTGCTGTGCGTGGTCTTCGCCCTGGTGGCGGTCGGGGTCCTGGCCATTCGCCGATCCCGCTACGGCCGGCGGCTCCTGGCGGTGAACGACAGCCCCGGCGCCTGCCTGACCCTCGGGATCGACATGACCCGGTCCAAGCTCGCCGTGTTCATCCTGGCCGCGGCCATCGCCGGCCTCGGAGGGGCGCTCTACGGCGGGGCTCAGGGGGCCGTCGGGCCCAACGACTTCCAGTTCCTGCTGAGCCTCACCCTGCTGCTACTGGCGGTGGCGTGGGGTATCCGCACCACGGCCGGGATGCTCTTCGGTGGCATCGTCTTCGCCCTGGGGCCGCTGCTCGAGCAGCACCTGACGCATCCCCGGGACGCCTTCTCCCTGCTGGTGGGCCTGGCCGCCATCGGGGTCTCCCAGAACCCGGAGGGGACCTTCGGGGGTAACACGCTCCTCCAGAGATGGAGGGAGGGCCGCTCCGGCGGTGTCCCGGCGGCGCCGGCGTTGGAAGCGGCGATGGCTGACCAGTCGGCAGAGAGGCTCAGCCATGCTGCGGGTTGAGGAGGCGACCGTGCACTTCGGCGGCGTCAGGGCGCTCGACGACGTGAGCCTGGCTGGCGAAGCCGGGGAGGTAACCGGCCTCATCGGTCCCAACGGGGCGGGCAAGACCACGCTGTTCAACGTCATCACGGGGCTGCAGAAACCAGCCCGGGGCCGGATCACCATTGACGGGCGGGACGTGACCGGTACCGGGCCGAAGCAGCGGGCCCGGAACGGGCTGGGCCGGACCTTCCAGCGCCTCGAGATATTCGGATCCCTCACCGTCGCCGACAACGTGCTCGTGGCCCTGGAGAACCGGGGGCTGCGGGGCCGACAGGCCCGGGCCGAGTCCACCCGGCTGCTGAGCCGGGTCGGCCTGGAGGCGGTGGCCGGCACGCAGGCCGATGTGCTGCCCACCGGGCTGGCCCGCCTGCTGGAGCTGGCCCGGGCCCTGGCGTGCCGGCCCAAGCTGCTGCTGCTCGACGAGCCCTCATCGGGGCTCGACTCCACCGAGAGCGTCAGGTTGGGCCAGCTGATCGCCGACCTGGCCGGCGAGGGCCTGGCCGTGCTCCTGGTCGAGCACGACATGGAGATGGTCATGAAGCTCTGCCGGCGGATCCACGTGCTGGACTTCGGCCGGATCATCGCGTCGGGAGAGCCGGCGCAGATCCAGGCCGATCCGGCTGTCCAGGCGGCGTACCTCGGGGCGCCCATCGCCGCGGGGAGCGGGGCGTGACCGCCGTCGGGGACCGGACGGACGGCCCCGAGGCCACTCCCGCCGGCCAGGCTCCGGCCCTGCGCCTCGAGGCGGTGCACGCCGCCTACGAGCGGGTGGAGGTGCTGCGGGGGATCCACCTCAGCGTGGCGCCCGGCCAGGTGTTCGCCCTCCTGGGCCCGAACGGAGCCGGCAAGAGCACCACGCTGCGGGTGATAAGCGGGCGCATGCGGCCGCTGCAGGGCAGGGTGTTCATGGGTGGTCGGGACATCACCGGGCGGGCCCCGGAGAAGCTCGCCCGGGCCGGCCTCTGCAGCGTCCCGGAGGGCCGGGGGGTCTTCCCCAACCTCACCGTCGCCGAGAACGTCCGTATGTGGACCTTCCGCGGGGGTCTGCGCCGCTCCGAGGTCGAAGAGGCGACCTTCGGCCGGTTCCCCCGCCTGGCCGAGCGGCGGCGGCAGCTGGCGGGGACCCTCTCTGGCGGCGAGCAGCAGATGCTCGCCATGTCGCGGGCCCTGTCGACGGGACCGAAGCTGCTGCTGCTGGACGAGATCTCCATGGGGCTGGCCCCGCTGGTGGTGGCGGAGCTGTACGAGCTGGTCGCCCAGATCGCCCGCGAGGGTCTGGCCATCCTGCTGGTCGAGCAGTTCGCGGCCACGGCCCTCGGGGTGGCGGAGCGGGCGGCGGTGATGGTGCAGGGCCGGATCGAGCTCGAGGGATCCCCTTCCGACATAGCCGAGGCGGCCGGCGAGCTCTATCTGGGAGGCGGACCAGCCGGTCCGCCGGCCGGTGAGATCACCAAATGAAAGGGACAAACGAAGTGACAAAGCCTCGACGGTCCGCCCGTCACCGCGCCCTGATGGCGAGCCTGGCCGGAGCGGTCGCGCTGGTCGCGGGTGCCTGCGGCAGCACCGCGCACTCGTCGGCTCCTGCAGCCAACTCGTCGGGCAGCACCGGTTCCAGCGCGTCGGGCGGGGCGACCACAGCGGGCACGATCGCCCCTCCTGCGGCGGTGACCGGGACGTTGAGCGGTCCCGGTGTCACGGCCACCACCATCACCCTCGGCCAGATCACCACCACCTCCGGCCCGGTGCCCGGCCTGTTCGAGGGGGCAAATCAGGGCCTGGCCGCCTGGGCCGCCTACATGAACGCCCACGGAGGGATCGACGGTCGCACCATAAAGATCGTCAGTGCCGACGACGGTTTCAACTGCAACACCTACACCAGCGACCTCAAGAACTTCGCCAAGCAGGTCTTCGCCATGGTCGGGACCTTCACCCTGGAGGACACCTGTGGCAAGTCCGTCCTGGCGGCCAACCCGAACCTGATCGACGTGCAGGGCGCCGCCCTCGACCCGACGCTCTACAGCGTTCCCAATGTCTTCACCCCGGCGCCGGACCCGCCCGGCTACCAGACCACGCCCTACGCCTACATCAAGAGCCTGTTCCCCAACGACATCACCCACACCGCCAGCCTGGTCGGGTCGCCGGCCGCGGCCAACGGGAAGGAGGAGCAGCTCACTGCCGAGTCCATCGGCTACAAGTACGTGTACACCAGACTGATCGGGCCGTTCGAGACGAACTTCACCAGTGACATCCTGCGCATGAAGAACGACGGGGTGAAGATCGTGGACCTCGGCGCGGTGGCGGTGAATGACGTGGCCGACTTCATCCAGCAGGCCGCGCAGCAGAACTTCCGTCCCGACGCCATCATCTCGGCCCCGGCCTATGACGCCCAGCTCCTCGAGCTGATCGGCAACGCGTCGCTGGCGGACAACATCCTGTACGCCCCGCTGCCGTACCCGCTCTACCTGGGCACCGACCGGGCGACCGTACCGGCGGTCAACACCTTCCTCACCTGGCTCGACAAGACCTACCCGGGCAAGAGCGCCAACATCTACAGCGTCTCGGCCTGGGCCGCCGGGACGCTGCTGGTCGATGGCATGCGCGCCGCCGGTCCCAACATCGACCAGGCATCGGTCATCAAGGCCCTGGACGGCATCCACACCTTCAACGCCGGCGGCCTGGTGGCCCCCTCTGACCCGGGGGGCCGTCAGGGCACCCACTGCGTGGTCGTGGCCGGGGTGCGGAACGGCCAGTGGGTGCGCATCCACCCCTCCAGCGGGTTCGACTGCAGCGGCGTGTACCACAACGTTCCGCTCAGCGCTTTGAAGTAGCACTGGGAAGAGGGGAGGGGCGGCCGCTG
>JAKAXG010000137.1 GCA_021827225.1 Actinomycetes bacterium
TCCCTGGACCACCAGGGAGTCCCGGCCCGGCCCGGCCGCCGGCTCCCCGCCAGCGGTCAATGAGCCTCCAGTGGCCTCGGCGATATCGGGCAGGGACCAGCGCATGGCCTCGATAATGGCAGGTGCGGGTGCTGGCATGGCCTCCCCGCTAGCGTGGCCTCCCATGGTGGGTCCTTCATCGCCCGGCCGGAAGCCCGGCCGGGTCAATCTGCTCGTCCTCTACGGTGGGCGCTCGGCCGAGCACGACGTGTCGTGCATATCGGCCAGGCACGTCGTGGAGGCGGTCGACCCCGACCGGTACGACCTGCGCCTCATCGGGATCACCACCGACGGGCGCTGGGTGGACACCACCACCGCCTCGCTGGCCGCCACCGGCGGGCCGCGCTCCCCCGACGCCCTCCCATCCCCCGACGCCGTGGCTGCCGCCGGCCGGGAGGTGGAGCCGGTGTCGATCATCGACCACCGGGGAGGCCCCGACCAGACCGACGAGCCGCTCGTCGTCCTGCCCCTCGTGCACGGGCCCATGGGCGAGGACGGCACCGTCCAGGGGCTGCTGGAACTGGCCGGCCTGCCGTACTGCGGGCCGGGCGTGGCCGGTTCGGCGGCCGCCATGGACAAGGTCATGACCAAGGCGCTCCTGCGCTCCGCCGGCCTGCCGCAGGCCCGCTACCTGCACCGTCACGAGTCCGAGCTCGGCCCCGACCTGACCTCCGAGGTGGAGGCCCAGCTGGGTTGGCCGGTGTTCGTCAAGCCGGCGAACATGGGCTCCTCCATCGGCATCTCGAAGGTCAAGGACCCCGGCGGGCTGGATGCCGCCCTGGATCTGGCATGCCGCTACGACGACCATCTCGTCATCGAGGAGTCGGTGACGGGCCGGGAGATCGAGATCGGCGTTCTCGGCTGGCCCGAGCTGCGGACCTCGGCACCGGGGGAGGTCCGGCCCAGCCGGGACTTCTACGACTTCGACGACAAGTACCTGGCCGGCACGGCCGGGCTCGAGATCCCGGCCCGCCTACCCGGCGAGGTGGCCGGAGAGCTCAGCCGCCTGGCCATCGCCGCCTGCCGGGCGCTGCGGGTGGATTCGATGGCACGGGTGGACTTCTTCCTGGAGCAGGGCGGCCGGGGGCTGCTGATCAACGAGGTGAACACCATTCCGGGATTCACCCCCATCTCCATGTACCCCCGGATGTGGGCCGCCTCGGGCCTGTCCTACCAGGAGCTGATCGACACCCTGGTCGATCAGGCCGTGCGCCGGGCGGCGCGCCGCTCCCGCTTCGAAACCGGCCACTGACCGCCGGGGCCGGGCTCCCGGCCCCGGTCATGTGCCTGTCCGAAAACCGCCATCGCCCGGCCCCGGGGTGCGCCATGCTGGCAGCCGTGCAGCTCCCGGCCCCGCACCCCCGACCGCTGGACCCGGACCGCTGCTATCGGATCGCATCCAGCCGGGACGGCCGCTTCGACGGCACCTTCGTCACCGCGGTGCTGACCACCCGCATCTACTGCCGGCCGAGCTGCCCGGCCGTAACCCCCCGCCGCCACAACGTCCGCTTCTACGCCACGCCGGCCGCCGCCCAGCAGGACGGGTTCCGGGCCTGCAAGCGGTGCCGCCCCGATGCCGCTCCGGGCTCGCCGGAGTGGGACAGCCGGGCGGACGTGGTGGCCCGGGCGGTACGGCTGATCGGCGACGGCCTGCTCACGCGGGAGGGCGTGGACGGCCTGGCCCGACGGGTCGGTTACAGCCCCCGGCACCTGAACCGCCTTCTGACCGCCGAGCTCGGAACGGGACCGCTGCGCCTGGCCACCGCCCACCGGACGCAGACCGCCCGTTCCCTCCTGGAGACCACGGATCTACCGGTGACCGAGGTGGCATGGGCGTCCGGGTTCAACAGCATCCGCCAGTTCAACGACACCATCCGCCGGGTGTACGCCTACACGCCGGGTGAGCTGCGCCTGCGGGCCGGTAACCCGGCCGGCGCCGGCCGTGCCGCCGCCCGGCGCCCGGTTCATCCCGGCCCCGGTCACGGTGGCGCCGGCGCGGCGGTGGTGCGGGCCCGGCTGGCCTACCGCCCTCCCCTCGACTCCGCCGCCCTGCTGGGATTCCTCGGCTCCCGGGCGGTGCCGGGGGTGGAATCGTTCGACGGGCGGACCTACGTCACGGCCCTCAGCCTGCCGGGCGGCCTGGGCACCGCCTCGGTGACCACCCCGCGGGGACCCGGCACCGGGCCCCCCCGCTCCGGGAGCGCCTGGCTGGAGTGCGAGCTCCGCCTCGACGACATCGCGGACTACGCCACCGCCGTAGCACGGCTCCGCCGGCTTTTCGACCTCGACGCCGATCCGGTGGCCGTCTGCTCCGGTCTGGGCTCCGACCCCTTCCTGGCCCCGCTTGTGGCCGCCAGCCCGGGGCGGCGCATGCCCGGGACCGCCGGTGTGCACGAGCTGGCCATGCGGGCCGTCGTCGGCCAGCAGGTGAGCCTGGCATCGGCCCGGGCGGCATGCGGGCGCCTGGCCGAGCGGCTGGGCGAGCCGCTGCGATCTCCCCATGCCGGGGTCGTCCGGGCCTTCCCGACCGCTGAAGCCGTGGCCGGAGCCGATCCCGGCGACCTGCCCCTGCCCCGCGGCCGGGCCGTCGCCCTCCGACGGTTGGCCGCAGCCATGGCAACCGGGGAGGTGGATCTGCACCCCGGCGCCGACCGGGAGGCGGTTGAGGCAGCCCTGCTGGCCCTGCCCGGGATCGGGCCGTGGACCGCGGCGTACATACGCATGCGCGGTCTCGGCGACCCCGATGTGCTTCCCCCCGCCGACGCCGCCATCCGCCGGGCCCTGACCGGGCGGGCCGGTCCCGGTGGGGGCGGCGGGGCGGGTCACCGGTGGCGACCCTGGCGCAGTTACGCCACCGCCCACCTGTGGACACTGGCGTCCGCACCGTTCACCCTCGCCGAGAAAGGACACGGCCGATGATCGAACTTCTACCCCGAGCCGAGCACCCGGCAGGCACCTGGGAGCAGCTCGAGCTGACCTTCCCCGGCGCCACCATGGCCGTGGTCGTCACCACCGACGGGGAGGCGCTCACCGGGCTCCGTTTCGGTACCGCCGATGACAATGCGGGCTGGCTCGATGGCGGGTCCGGGGCTCCCCGGCCCCTGCCCGGGCCCCGATCCCGGCCCCGGGCCCTGTCGGCCGCGGCCGATCAGCTGCGGGCATACGCTGCCGGCGGGCTCACCGAGTTCGACCTGCCGCTGCGGCTGTACGGCACGCCGTTCCAGACCTCGGTCTGGTCGGCCCTGCTCGATGTGCCCTACGGCCGCACCGTGACCTACGGGTGGCTGGCCGCGGCGGCCGGCCGCCCGGGAGGGGCCCGGGCGGTGGGGGCCGCCGTGGGGGCCAACCCGGTTGGCATCGTGGTGCCCTGTCACCGGGTGATCGGGGCCGACGGGGCCCTCACCGGTTTCGGCGGGGGCCTGGACAACAAGGCCGTCCTCCTGGCCCGCGAAGGTGTCGCCGCCCTGTAGACCGGACCATCCGTCCAGAACAGGCCGTCCAGAACAGGCCAGCCGCACCGGCCAACCGGAGAACCGGAGAACCGGGAGAGGCCCGCTCAGCTCACGAGGCCCACGGCCACCGGCCGCTGGGTCGAGGTGACCACCCCGCCGGCGACCTCCGCCGTCACGGCCAGGGCCTGCACCCCCGAGCTGGCCCGGAACGGCACCACGTCGGCCGGGGCGCTTCCCAGCACCCCGTAGGAGATGCGCTGGTCCCCCACCACACCCCACAGCTGGTAGGTCTGAGCGGAGGACAGAGGGGTCAGCCGGGAGTCGTAGAGGTACCCCTGGCCCCCGGGCAGGATGACGGCCTCGAGACGCTCGGTGCCGCCGGCGATCGGGTCGAGGGCGATCCGCCGCGCGCCCGGCACCGCCAGGGCCCGTTCGACGGTGGCCATGGTCGGTGCCCCGGCCATGGCCGTGATCTGGCCCTGCAGATGGTCCGTGCGTCCCTGCAGGCGGGCGACCTCCAGCCCCATGAGCGCCACCACGACAACAGCTGCCGCCGCCACCAGCCCTGTCACCCGGTTGAATCCCGAGCGGCGGAACGCCCGGGACGGCGCCGGTACCTGGGTCGTGGACCGGGCGCCGGCCGGCGCTTCGGTGCCGTCGAAGCCCACCAGCCGCAGGGCGTGCGGGTTCTCGAAACGAGGGTCGGAGTCGGCCGGGTCGTTGATCCGGGCCACCACCCGGTCCCAGAGTCCCTCGGGGGCCTCCTGGCCGGCGTAGGCCAGCAGACCGACCACCTCCCGGTGGCTGCGCAGCTCGTCGCGGCAGCGGGGGCAGGTCTCGAGATGGGCCTCGACCGCCTCCGCCTCCTCGGGCTCCACGGCGTCGAGGGCGTAGGCGCCGAGAAGTTCGGAAGCCTCGGCGTGATTCATCAGTCCGACCATGATGCCCCCACGGCGGTGTCGGCGAGAACCGTCCGCATCCGTTTCAGCCCGCTCCTGATGCGGCTCTTCACCGTGCCCTCCGGGGCGCCGAGCTCGGCCGCCGCCTCCCGGTAGGTCCGGCCCCCGAAATACGCCAGCTCTATGGCCCGCCGCTCGTCGTCGGGCAGCAGCGCCACCGCCTGGCGCACCCGCTCGGCCACCGCCATGTCCCAGATCTCGTGCTCGAGGTCGTAGCCGGCCTCGGCCGCCGCCCGGGAGTCCCTCGCCTCGCGCTCCTTTCGGGCGGTGTCGGATCGCAACAGGTCCACCGCCCGGCCGTGGGTCTGCGCCAGGAGGAACGACCGCAGCGACCCGCGCTCGGGGTCGAAGCGCTCGGGCGAGTTCCACAGCCGGACGAACACCTCCTGGACGATCTCCTCGGCCCGGGCCGGGTCGCCGAGGACCCGCTTGGCCAGGGCGAAGACCGCCCCGCCGTGGCGGCGGAACACCTCGGCCATGGCGTCGTCATGGAATCGCCCTATGGCGACGACGAGCCCGGCGTCGCTGGCATCTGTCAACGATCGCACCATCGCTTCTTGTACGGAGCGCGGGGCCGGCCGGATGGGTGCGGGCTCAAAGCGGAAGGCCGTCCGGGCCGGCCGGTCAGGGGACGGGGGAGACGCCGGCCACCGCCTCCCGCCATCCGGCGTAGCCGGGGAAGGTGGTGGACTCTAGGAACGCCAGCAGGATTCCCCCGTCACCGGTCGCCTTCAGCCGGCCCCGCATGAACGCCACGCTGGGCTCGACCCGGCCAGCCAGGAGGTCGGCGGCGTCGGCGGCGGCCAGGCTGAGGGTCAGGTCGGCGTCGGCGGCCGGGCCCGGCCCGGACCCGGCTACCCGCCCCTCCTCGTAGAGCCAGTGGAAGCCGACCTCCCTGCGGGGGGCCACCACGAACGACAGGGTGACACTGCCCCGGGCCCCGGGGGCCTCGGGGAGGAGACGGCAGAGGCCGGCGGCCTCCTCGGCCCACTCGGGGCTGAGCCAGTCAGCCATCCGAGGCGCTGCCGACCGAGACGGTGTCGACTCCGGCGAACAGGTCGCCGTCCGCCGGCCCGGCGGCCGTCAGGTCCCGGGCCACCTCGTACTCCTCGTAGGGGTAGAGCCGGTCGGCGATCTCGGGGGGAAGGCCGAACCAGTGGCGGGAGTTGGGGTCGACCTGGGTGGCGTGGGCCAGCAGGCCCTCCCGCACCACCGCCGCGTGGTCGCTGATGTCGATCACGACCCGGGGCAGGCCGGGGCCTCCGCCGGAGCGTTCCTGCTCCTCGGTGGCGATGAGGCGGGCCATCCGCTCGTCGGTGAACGGCGACTCCATCCCGAGCTCGAGGAACTTCTCGTGCATGGCCCGCATCCGCTTGGTCGACCAGCGCACGTAGCACAGGCGGGCCGGCTGCCAGGCCGGGCCGGCCCCGGGGTAGCGGTCCGGGTCCCCCGCGGCGTCGAAGGCGATCTCGGAAATCTCGTTGACCCGCAGGTGATCGGGGTGGGGGTAGCCGCTCTGGTCCTGGGGGTAGGTGATGATGACGTCGGGCCGTTCCCGGCGGATGATCTCGACCAGCCGGCCGACCGCCTCGTCCAGGGGAGCCCGGGCGAAGCTGCGGGGGTCCTCGTTGGCGGGGGTGCCCGGCATCCCCGAGTCGCGGTAGCCGAGCATCACCACCTGGTCGTAGCCGATGATCCGGGCCGCCGTGTCCAGCTCCTGGCGGCGGATCTCGGGCAGCCGCTCCCGGACATCGGGCCGGTCCATGGCCGGGTTGAGGATGTCGCCCTCCTCGCCCCCGGTGCAGGTGACCAGCACGGTCCTGACCCCGGCGGCGTGGTAGCGGGCCACGGTGCCGGATCCCTTGGACGCCTCGTCGTCAGGGTGGGCGTGCACCGTCATCAGGCAGCGCGTAGGCATCCTCAAAGACTACGGGGAAAAAGAGCCGGCCCGGGCGGCCCGATCGCGCTATCCCCGGCCCAGGTCGTCGACCGCCCGGGCCAGGTCGAAGTCCCAGTCCGTCAACCCGCCCCGGTCGTGGGTGGTGAGCCGGAGGCCCACCCGGTTCCACGAGATCGTGATGTCGGGATGGTGGTTGCGCTCCTCGGCCAGGTCGGCCACCCGGTTCACGAAGGCCATGGCCTGGCGGAAGTCGGCAAAGGTCAGGTCCTTGCGCAGATGATCGCCGTCGAGCTGCCAGTCCACCCCGGCCACCAGCCGCTCGACCTCCTGCCCGCTCAACAGTTCCCGCTTCATGGGGCCTTTCTACACCGCTACGCTGGCGGCGGCTTCCCCGCCCCGTCCGCCAGGTCAGGCGCGCCCGCCGGGAGGCCCATGTCCGAGCTCAGTTCACTTCAGCGCCACCTGGCCGCCGCCGGCGGCCGGCTGTACGTGGGGGCGGTCCCGGACGGCCTGGCGCTGGCTGATCCCCAGCAGTCGGTCCTGGTCCTCGGGCCGCCCCGCTCCGGCAAGACGACGTCCCTGGCCGTGCCGAACACCCTGTGCGCCCCCGGCCCGGTGATCGTCACGTCCACCAAGCCCGACATCCTGGCCGCCACCCTCGACTCCCGGTCCCGGATGGGCCGGTGCTGGCTGCTCGACCCGACCGCGACGGTGACCGCCCCCTCCGGTGTCCGCCGGCTGCGCTGGTCGCCGGTGGCAGCCGCCCGGACCTGGGACGACGCCCTCATCACCGCCCGGGCCATGACCGGCGCGGCCCGGCCGGCCGGCCGCCGGGGGGAGTCGGCCCACTGGACGGAGCGGGCCGAGGCGCTCCTGGCCCCGCTGCTCCACGCCGCCCACCTGGAGGGGGCGGGGATGGACTCGGTGGTGAGGTGGGTTCTGCGCCAGGACCTGGACCGGGCCGCTTCGGCCCTCCAGTTGCACGGGGTTCGGCTCGGCTGCGACGTGCTGGCCGGTATCTCCGCCACCGACCCCCGCGAGCAGTCCGGCATCTGGTCCTCCGCCGCCGGGGTGCTCGCCGCCTACCGGTCGGAACGGGTCCTCGACCACTCGGCGCCGGTCAACTTCGACCCGGGATCGCTGATCGACGGCGCGGACACCGTCTATGTCTGCGCCCCGGCCCGCCACCAGGAGCTGGTCGCGCCCATCGTGGTGGCCTTCCTCGACGCCGCCCGGGCCGGCTGCTACTCGGCCTGGGCCGGCGGCTCCGACGGGCGGCCGCCACTGACGCTGGTCCTGGACGAGATGGCCAACATCGCCCCGATCCCCGACCTGCCGGCCCTGGTCAGCGAGGGGGGCAGCCAGGGGGTGCTCACCCTGGGTTGCCTGCAGGACCTGTCGCAGGCCCGGTCCCGCTGGGGGGCCGGGGCGGAGGGGTTCCTGTCCCTGTTCGGCTCCAAGGTGGTGCTGCCCGGCATCGCCGACATGGCCACCCTGGAGCTGGTGTCCCGGCTGGGCGGCGACGTGGACCTCCCGGCGGCCAGCGTCAGCCGCGGCCCGTGGTGGGCGCCGGGCCGGGGGGCGCCGACGGTCACCTGGTCACCGCACCGCCAGCGCCGCCTGCCGCTCGACGCCGTCAGCCAGCAGCCTCCCGGGACCGCCCTGCTGCTGTCGGGAGGCCGGCCCCCGGCCCCGGTCCGGCTGGCACCGTGGTGGGCGACCGCGGTGTTCCGGGAGCCGGTCCGGGAGCCCCCAGGCCGTAGTCTCTAACGGTGAAGGCGGGCAGGGCGATCGACCGCTCCCCGGCGCTGGCGCTGGTCGGGGCGGGGGCGGTATCGGTCCAGTTCGGCGCGGCCCTGGCCACCAAGCTGTTCACCCGGGTCGGCCCGGCGGGGGCGGTGACCCTGCGCCTGGTCCTCGCCGCCGCCATCCTGGTCGCGTCGATGGCCCCCGGCCGCGGTCGCCGCCGGGACAGGGCCGACACCCACCGGCCCTCGGACTGGATCGTGGTGGCGGCCTTCGGGCTGATCCTGGCGGCGATGAACCTCAGCTTCTACGAGGCCATCGACCGCATCCCGCTGGGGGTGGCGGTGACCATCGAGTTCTCCGGGCCGCTGGCGGTGGCGCTGGCCGGGTCGAGGCGCTGGGCCGACGGCCTGTGGGCGATCGCCGCCGGCGCCGGGGTGGTGCTCCTCGCCAGCGGCGCCGGGTCCGGACTGGACCCGGTCGGGATCGTCCTGGCCCTGGTGGCCGGTGCCTGCTGGGCGGGCTACATCCTGCTCAGCCGGGAGACCGGCCGGCGGTTCGACTCCATCCACGGCCTAGCCTGGGCCATGTCGGTGGGCGGCGCGGCGGTGCTGCCGTTCGGCCTGGCGGTGGGAGGCTCCGGCCTGGCCCGCCCGGAGGTGCTCGGCCTCGGGTTCACCGTGGCCGTGCTGTCCTCCGTGGTGCCCTACAGCCTCGAGCTGATCGCCCTCAGGCGGGTCACCCCCCGGGCCTTCGGGGTGATGATGAGCCTGGACCCGGCGCTGGCCACCGCCGCCGGGTTCCTGGTGCTGGGCCA
>JAKAXG010000138.1 GCA_021827225.1 Actinomycetes bacterium
CGCTCATCGCCTTCCTGCCGGTGTTCATGGCGTCGATCTTCCAGTACAGCCAGGCCCGGGCCAACCTGCTCGGCAACTGGATCTGGGCGTTCAACGCCGGGGCCCTGATCGTGATCGGCCTCATCTCGGACAGGATCCGGGTGCGCAAGCCGCTCATGGCCCTGGGGGTGGTCGTGGCCGCCACGGCCACCGCCATCTTCGCGGTGATCACCACCAACGCCGACACCGGTTACTACGAGTTCGTCACCGTGCTCAGCATCCTGGCCATCGGGCTCGGGTTCTCCTTCAGCACCTGGCTGGCAGCCTACACCGAGACCGTCGAGGACGTCAACCCGGCCCTGACGGCCACCGGGCTGGCGATCTGGGGCTGGGTGCTGCGCATTGCGGTGGGGGCGTCGCTGTTCATCCTGCCGTTCGTGGTCACCTCCATGACCCCGCTCGTCGAGCACGGCACCCAGGTGGAGGCCATCGTGGCGGCGCATCCGGCCGAGGTGGTCACCATCTCCAACATCGACCCGGTCACGCTGGCGACCCTCAACGCCAACCCGACCAACGCCCCGGCCATCGCCCGGGCGGTGGCGGAGATCTCGGCGGCCCAGCGCGTCGGCCCGGGAGTGGCGCTGCAGAAGCTGATCGCCGTGAGCCAGGTGCCCAAGGCCCAGCTGGCCTACCTCAACGAGTACGGGCCCTCGGTGCAGCACGCCGCCACGGTGGCCCCCAAGGAGTGGCAGCGGTGGTGGTGGGGGTGCTTCGCCGCCGAGCTGGTGTTCCTGCCCACCATCTTCCTGCTGAGGGGTCGCTGGAGCCCCGGCAAGGCCAAGAGGGACGCCGAAGAGCACGAGAGGATGGTCCAGTCGGAGCTGCGCAAGCTGGCCCACTGACCGCCCAGGATCCCCCCGCCGATGTGAGCCGGCCGGAACCCCCGGCCGGCTCTGTCGGCTGCGGACATCCCCCGGCCCCCGGGCCGGGGTTTTGCCCGGGGGGGGAACGGTAAGGAACGCTTCATGGCTCACATCCTTCTTGTCCTGTCCGCGAGCGACCACTGGACCCTCGACGACGGCGAGCGGCACCCGACGGGCTACTGGGCCGAGGAGTTCGTCGTTCCCCACCGCACATTCCGCGACCGCGGGGTGGAGGTGACCGTCGCCACACCCGGTGGGGGCCGGCCGTCGGTGGACGAGGCCAGCCTCAGCGCCGACATGAACGGCGGGGACGAGCAGAAGGTGGCCGGGATGCGCCGCTACATCGACTCCGTGCAGGGGGAGCTGGCCGCTCCGGCCCGTCTGGAGGACGTGGCCGGACGCATCGGCGATTTCGACGCGGTGTACATCCCGGGCGGCCACGGGCCGATGGAGGACCTACCGGAGGACCCGGCACTGGGCCGGATCATCTCCGACCTCCACCAGGCCGGGAAGGTCGTGGCGGCCATGTGCCACGGCCCGGCCGGGCTGTTCTCCGCCCGCCGGCCCGACGGGAAGTGGCTGTTCGACGGCCGGCGGGTCACCGGCTTCAGCGACGACGAGGAGCGCCAGGTCGGGCTGGCCGACCGGGCCCGCTGGCTCCTCGAGGACCGGCTGCGGCGGGAGGGAGGACGCTACGAGTCCGGGCCGGCATGGGAGTCGTTCGTGGTGAGCGACGGGAACCTGATCACCGGCCAGAACCCGGCTTCGTCGCAGGCCGCCACCGACCGGACCCTCGAGGCTCTCGGGGTCCCGGCCTGACCGCAGCAGGGGCCGGGGCGCCGTCCGCTCAGGGCAGACGCCGGACGGCATCCTCTATGGCCCGGTGGAACGTCGGGTAGGCGTAGATCATCTCCGCCAGCACCGAGACCGGCACCCGGCCGTGCACCGCCACCGCCAGAGCGGAGAGAACCTCTCCTCCGGCCGGCCCGGCCGAGGTGGCCCCGACTAGCAGCCCAGAGTCGCGGTCGGCCACCAGCTTGATGAATCCGTCGTTGCCGGCCTTGTGGATCCATCCCCTGGCCGACGACGGTATCGGGGTGACGGCCGTGGAAGCCGCAAGGCCCTGATCGCGGGCCTGGGCCTCGGTCAGGCCGACTGCGCCGACCTCGGGGTCGGTGAAGGTGACGCGGGGCAGGGCCCGGTAATCGGCCGGCTGGTGGGGTTGGCCCAGGATGTCGGCCGCGGCGATGCGGGCCTGGTACATGGCCACGTGGGTGAAGGCGCCCCGGCCGGTTATGTCGCCCACCGCCCAGAGCCGGTCTCCGGCCCGGAGGTGCTCGTCGACGGCGACGAAGCGGGCGGATTCGTCCAGGCCGGCCGCCGCGACCCCGAGCCGACCCAGATCGGCTCGGCGGCCGGTGGCCACCAGGAGCCGGTCGGCCTCGACGGGGGGCCCGCCGGCGACCTCGATCCGGAATCTCCCCCCGTCATGGGTGACCCGGCTGATGCCCGCCCCGGCCACCACGCCCAGGCCCTCTCCCGCGAACACCCCGGCGATCAACTCGCCGGCCTCTGGTTCCTCCACCGGCAGCAACCGGTCCGCCGCCTCCATGACGGTCACCTGGGAGCCGAAGCGGGCGACGACCTGGGCGAACTCCAGCCCGACGGCGCCGCCGCCGATGACCGCCAGCGACCGGGGCACCTCGGTGGCCTCCACCGCCTCCCGGTTGGTCCAGTAGGGCGTGCCGGCCAGTCCGGGGATGCACGGGGCCGAAGGCTCGGTGCCGGCGGCGATCACCAAGGCGGTGCCGGCGTGGAACTCGACGCCGCCGACCGCCACGGTTGACGGGCCGGTGATGCGGGCCTCGCCGCGCACGAAGCGGCCACCTTTGCCCTCGAACCGCTCGACCGCCACGGTGTCGTCCCAGTCGTCGGTGGCCTCGTCGCGGATGCGCCGGGCGACGGGCGCCCAGTCCGGGGCCACCGTCGATGATCCGGCCAGCGCACCGATCCGGCGCCCCTCGGCGAGGGAGTCGGCGGCGCGGATCATCATCTTCGAAGGCACGCACCCCCAGTACGGACATTCGCCGCCGAGAAGCCGGGAGTCCACCCCGACCACCGACATCCCCGCCTCGGCCAGCCGGCCGGCCACCTCCTCCCCTCCGGGCCCCATCCCCACCACGACTGCGTCCACCTGCTCGGCCACCGCATCCACCTCCTGTCGTCCAAACCCGCTGACGCCCCCAGATCCTTCCACCCGGGCGGGGAGTCAGTGGGCGGGGCGGATGCGTCCCTGCGCGTCGAGGAGGTGGTGGTGCGCCTCGTGCACGGCGAAGCACGCCAGGAGGATCCGGTCCCCGAAGACGCGCACCATGTCGCGCACGTGGGCGCCGTACTGGATCGGCGAACAGACATCGGCAGCCGGATCCTGCCCGCACTGCGGGCAGGCCCGGTCCTGGATACGCACCCACTGCCAGCCCTCCGGAGCGTTCTTCACCGCACCACTGTCACCCTCCGGACCAGCTCCAGCAAGCGATATCAGGCCGACCAGCCGGATATCAGCAAGCGGCCGCAAGCGGGAATCAAACCGGCTACTGGCAGCCAAGGTGCTCTCGGTGCACGGCGACCGCCATCCCGAGCTGGGGGAGGTCGCCCGGCAGTCGCCGGGATCGCCGCCCGCACCTGGCCGCGGAGGAGAACGAGGTGTCCCCCCAACATCGCCGCCCTGGCGCCCGGTAGCGCCGGCGACGACCCACGCCCGAAGACGGATGCGCCAGCTACCGCTCGCTGTACGAGAGGCTCTCGCACCTCGAGTCGGACACCCACGTCCACATCCACCTCGAGAACAACATCCTCTTCCCGGCCGCCCTGGTCGAGGCGATCTAGACAGCCCACGGGCCCCCGAGGTGGAGGTGGCCGCGCCACCGCTGCGCCGCTCCAGTCAGTGCCGGGAGGACCCTCAGCGGAAGCCAGCTCTGGCGAATCCTCCGACAGCCCGGTTCATTCCCCGGCACCGGCGGGGCGGCGGCGGGCGAAGGTGTAGCGGTGGGCGACGCTGGCGGCCGCGTACAACACCGCGGATCCTACGGTCACGGCGGCCACGAACCGGACCGGGTGGCCGGCGCCGGTCAGCTGCGGGATCAACGCAACGGCGAGCGCCGGCGGGTGCGGCACCGACGCGGCCACCAGGAGACCAGCAGCCAAGATGACGGCCACGCATCCGCCGACCCACTCCGGATGGACGGCGTAGGCGAGGGCCGCGCCGAGACCGGCGGCGGTCACGGTGGCCGCCCATTGGGCCAGGCCGACCGCGGCGCTGCGCTGCGATCGGGCCAGCCACTCGAAGGTGGCCACGAACAGCGGAGGGGCGACAGCCGGCGCCGGTAGACGGAGGAGCGGACCGGCGGTCACCACCCACATCCCCACCAGGACCCAACCCAGCAACGTCGGGCCCGTCGGTGAGGATCCCCGCCCCCGTAGCAGCAGGGCCCGCTTCCCACCAGCCTCCCGGGGACCTGCCTCTGACCGGGTGGCGGCTTCGAAGGCGGCGAGGACTGCACCGATGGCCGCCACAGCGGCCACGAAACTCCAGGACCGTATGCCGAACACGACCGGCAGCACCGCGGCGGAGATGACCGGCGCCAGTCGCGACCTGAGGAGGCGCAGCACTACGAGAGCGGCGGTCAGCGCCACCAGCTCGCGCCCCCAGGCGGGGCCGCCGAGGCGGGTCAGTGCCACCCCGAGGGCCGCCGCCGCCGCGGGAGCGACCAGGAGCACCCCCGGGGCCTCACGCCAGGCACCGATCCGCAGGGCCATCACGCCGAACGCCAGGGCCGCTCCTTCGGGGAAGATCAGCTGGGGCGCTCCGGCCGCTCCGGCCACGGCCAGCATGGCCACCGGAACCAGCAACGACATCCCGAATCTCCACCCGGTACGAGCCCGGCCCGCTGACGCCCGGGGAAGGGGCGACATCCCGGCCGTTCAGGCGCCGGGCTCGAGGGAACCGACCCGCCGGGCGAACTCCTCCAGGCGGCGGCGGGCCAGGTCGTCCAGGCTTCCGGTGCGGACGATGGAGTCCTTGATGGCCCGGTAGGTGGCCGCATTCATTCGGCAGCGGCGGCACCCGTCGAGATGGACCGACACCCGCCCGGCGGTGACCCCGTCCATCTCGCCGTCCAGATATCCCTGCAGCACCCGTGCCGCTCTCATGCAGCCGGTCCTCGCTTCCCGACCGCGGTCAGTTCTCATGACCGTCCCGGCCCCCTTCCTCCACCGGCGCGGTCACGCCGGCTGGCTCGGGGATCACCCACCGCTCGAACGCGGCGCCGGAGGGTGGGGCCAGCCCGATGGCCCGACACGGCGGTCACGGACGGTCCGGGACCTCCTCGACCTGGACGCCCTGTCAGAAGGCGACATGGTCGCGGATCTCGGCGGCGGCCGGGGACGGATCCGGGTAGTACCAGGCGCCGGCCGGGTTGACGGCGTCGTCGACCACGATGTCGTAGTAGCTGGCCTGGCCCTTCCACGGGCAGCGGGTGTGCCGGTCCGAGTGGACCAGAAGCTCACGCCGTACGCTGCCGGGAGGGAAGTACCGGTTGCCCTCGACGACCACGGTGTCGCTGCTCTCGGCCAGTACGGCCCCGTTCCAGGTGGCTATCACGGTCATGGCAACAGAACCCGCTTCACCCGCGCCGCCATTCCACCAGGTGCCGGCACCGGAGCAGGCTCGACGAGCTCACCCGAACACCGCTTCCCCCGGCAGGTATCCCTCAGCCCGGGCGCGTTACGCCCGAGAAGAAGTCACCGAGCACGGCGGCCGCGGTCCGAGGCACCTCGGCGTGGAAGAAATGGCCGGCGAAGGGGAGCATCACCGGCTGGTCGGGGGCTCCCGGGGTGTCCTCGCACAGACGCGACGCCCACGAAGGGGAAAGGAAGCGGTCGTTGGCCGCCCAGACGACCAGCGCCGGCTTCTCCCACCCGCCGAGAACCGAGGCGGTGTCGGCGGTGTAGCGGGGCGACTGGCCCCGCACGTAGGCACAGAACGACTGCAGCCGCTCCCCACCCTCCCGCATCGCCCCCATCCAGTCATCGATCAGGGCGGGAGGCAGCGGGGCCCGAACGGTGGTTTGGGGGAACGGCCACGTCCTGACCATCACCGGCTCCACCAGACCGAGCCGGGTGGCCATGTGCAGGGGCCCGGGGAAGCGACACATGGCTTCGACGGCGGTTATGGCCGGGACCACCCAGTTGTCGTAGCAGACGATGTCGCACAGAGCCACGGCGTCGACGCGCTCCCCGTAGCCACGGAGAAACTGCAGGCCGTGGGCCCCACCCTGGTCGTGGAATGCAGCCAGCACCCGATCCACCTGCAGGGCGTCGAGCAGCTGGGCGAGCATGTCGGCCTGTCCGGGGCTTCCCAGGTCCGCACCAGCCCGCGGGCGCGACATCCCCATCCCGAGCAGGTCGGGCACGATGCAGTCGAATCGCTCACCCAGGTCGCCGAGCAGCGGCTCCCACAGGCGGGACGAGGTAGGGATGCCGTGCACCAGCAGCAGAGGCGGTCCGGAGCCGTGGCGCAGGTAGGTGACCTCCCCGCATTCGAGGCTCACCCGCTGGCGGGGAAGGGTCCCTATCTCCATCGAGGGGGACTCCGGTGCGGGGCGCCGGTAGTGCGGGTTCTCGAACAGACCCAGCTTCACGCCACAGACGCTAATCCCGGATGCCACGCCGGGTGCTCATCTCCATGCGGGCTCCATCTCCCGCCCCCTCGGCCCGGGAGGGCAGCAGCTGCCGGGCGGTCTGCCACAGCGGGTCGGTCGAGGACGCAAAGCGGTGCACCAGCAGGCCCAGGAGCCCACCGAAGACAGCATGGGCCAGGTAGACGGTGATGACGTACTTGGCGCCGATGATGGATCCGAAGATGCCCGCCCCGGTGGCTCTCGACACCGGGCTGAGGAGGAACCCGGTGCCGAGAGCCAGACCGTAGGCGGCGCCCATTGCGGCGCCGACCCAGTGGGACCGCCGGCGGGGGAACCCGCCGACAATGACGGCGTAGGTGACCCCGAACGCCGCTCCGTTCCATACGTGGTCGGCCCATCCGATCAGATTGGAGGCCAGGTCAGGGCCGTCCATGATCCGATTGGTGATGAGCACGCCCATCAGCTCGGGGAGTTGGCCGGGCATCGAGTTGAACTCGTAGAAGCCGATGTTGCGGACCAGCTCGAGCCCGGCGGTCGACAGCGCCCCGAAGGCCAGCCCCAGCAGGATGCCCTTCGCCATGCTCCGGGCGCCGACCATGGCCGCGGCCGCAACGGCGGCGGCGGCGGCGATCACGATCGCTGAAGGTATGGCGATGCTCGTGACGGGGTACCCGGGCCTGGGCGCGCTTCATGAATACGTCCTCCATGTTGGTGATGAGGCGGCGAGCGGGGTGACCCGCGGGAGCTGGGCAGGGTCACTCCCGCTCGCCAAGCTGTCGCCACCTGAACCCGGCCGGGAGCCACCGCCATTCCACCTTTCTCACCGATCCGCGGACTGCTACCGACGCGTCCAGCCCCGACAGGGCTGCCGTCCAATCGACCATGCCGCTGCCAGAAGAAGGGGAATCGGGGGCGTCGCTGCCCGGGTTCTGTCAGGGAGGGGCTGCGATCCGACAACTGTCGGCACGAGCTGCAGGTCGAAGGGTTGCCGTCATCCGACGACCCCGACCAGGCCTGCTACGACGACCGGCCGGTCCGATCGCTGGGACCCAGCTGCAGGGAAATCAACCGGCCGTCAGGGAGGGCCCCACCGGTAGATGTGTTCTGGCCGGCCGGTGGTCCCGTAGCGCAGGTGCACGGAGACCCGGCCCGTCGACTCCAGGTAGGACAGGTAGCGCTGAGCCGTGGCCCGGCTCATGCCGGTGTGTTCGGCCACCCTCAGGGCGGTCACCCCTTCCACGGAATCGGACAGCGCCTTCTCGACCTTCTCCAGGGTGAGGGGCGAGCGGCCCTTCGGGGTGGGACCGACCGGTTCGGTCCTCAGGGCACCGAACACCCGGTCCACCTGGGACTGGTCGGCCTCGCCAGCGTCACCGAGACGGGAACGCATGGTGGCGTAGGAGACCAGCTTGTCCCGGAAACTGTCGAAGGTGAACGGCTTGAGGATGTAGTGCAGGGCTCCGTGCTGGAGAGCGGCGCGCACCGAGTCGAGGCTCTCCGGGCTACGCCAAGGCGTTCGGCCAACCGGCGGCGTCCAAGTACCTGTTCCAACTACCAGGGGGCGACGGGTCCCGAGGACTTCAACCAGTACCACAACACCTTCAGCGGCTTCGCCGTCGACGGGTTCACCACGTCCAACCAGCTGAACCAGGTCGCGTACGTGACCCCCCCAGCAGGTGGCGTCCGGAGCCTGACCGACCCTACCGGCGGACCCTCCTGACCGCCACGGAGCCCGGGACCAGCGTCGCTCCCGGGCTCCGGCGGGTCGTCCACCGGCGCCGCTACCGCTGCGGTGCCTGAGCGCCGTGGCATACCTTCCACTTGCGACCGCTGCCGCAGGAGCACGCCTCATTGCGTCCCCGGCGGGCATCTCTGCTCCGGTACCACCGGACTATCCCGGCTGCCTCCCGGCCCTGCTCCAGCAGAGTCGCCATCTCCCTCATCGGCTGCTCGACGTGGCCGAAGAACCGCTTGAAGCTCGGGCACAGGTAGTTGAGGCCCGGCTCCCCGTCGGGTGTCCTGACGAAGCGGTCCTTGGGGCAGCCTCCCTGGCAGGCGAAGCGAACCTCGCATTCCCGGCAGAAGCGGGGCAGCGTGTCCCGCTTGTCCGACCCGAAGCGGTGCTGGCGGTCCGAGGACACCAGGTCGACGAGGCGCTCCTCGCCGATGTTGCCGAGGCGGTAGCCGGGCTCCACATAGTGATCGCAGGAGTAGACATCGCCGTTGTGCTCGAGGGCCAACGCCAGTCCGCAGGTC
>JAKAXG010000139.1 GCA_021827225.1 Actinomycetes bacterium
CGGAGTTGGACCTCTACCGCGACGGCCGGCTCCCGCCGCTCGACCCCGGGTTCGTCCGGCGCTACCGGTCCGCCCAGCGGGCCCGCAACCAGCGGATCACCGACTGGGCGAAGGCGGAGCTCGGCCGGCTGGAGGCGGCCGGCCTGTGGGACCGGCTGTTCGT
Source organism: Actinomycetes bacterium (assembly GCA_021827225.1). The sequence goes on from JAKAXG010000139.1 coordinate 164, forward strand.
CGTGGCCGGGACCTGGGCCGACCCCCGCTTCGTGGACCCCACCATCGACCCGTCCGACCGGCCCACCCCCGCCTGCTACTGGGGAGACCCCCGGGTCGCCAACTCCGGGGTGGCCGGCATCGCCGGTGTCAACACCTTGCGCAGCTGGCTGAACATGTGGAGCCTGGAGACGTCGCAGTGCCGCAGCGACGCCCACCTGGCCGCCCTCACGCTGCCGGCCCTGGTCGTGCAGGCGACGGCCGACTCGGGGGTGTTCCCCAGCGACGCGGCGCGCATATACGACGGCATCGCCGCCGCCGACAAGGAACGCGTCGACCTGCCCGGCGACCACTATTTCCGCCACCCTCCCGGCAGCCGGGAAGCGGTGGCCGACGTCATCGGCGACTGGGTCGCCAAGAGAGCGGGATGAGAGGCTGACATGACCGATTCGATCCGCGACTCGCTGAGCATGGACGTCGGGGAGGTCGCCCGCTACCTGGAGGCCATGAGACGGGTCGAGGTGGCCACGCTCAACCCCGACGGCAGCGTGCACCTGGTCCCCATGAGCTACCTGCTGTGGAACGGCGAGATCGGCCTGTGGACCGACCCGGGCTCCCGCAAGGTCGCCAACCTCCGGCGGGACCCCCGGATCACCGTGCTGATCGAGGACGGCGAGCAGGTGACGGAGTTCCGGGCCCTGCAGGTGCGTGGTCGGGCCGAGATCGTCGACGATCCCGAACTGGTCCGCCAGGCGGGAGAAGCCCTGTTCGGGCGGTACCGGCCCGGCGGCCTCGACGACGACACCCGGGCGCAGGTCGCGGCCCTGGCGCCGGTCCGGGTGCTCGTGGTGGTGCACGGCCAGTCCACCATCTCCTGGGACCACGCCAAGATGGTCTCGGGGGGTCTCGAGGAGATCGGGCGGTGATCCGCGCCGACCCGGCGCCTCGCGTAGCAGTAGCGTTGCCGATATCCACTTGCGGATCCAGGGGGACCGAATGAACGACATTGCCAGCACCGCTGCCGAAGAAGCGACCCTGTCCGACTTCCGTGGCGGCCGTCCCGCCAACCCGGAGTTCCAGCTGCGGGGGATCAACCACCTGGCTCTGGTCTGCCGGGACATGGCCCGGACGGTGGAGTTCTACCAGGACGTCCTCGGGATGCCCCTGGTCAAGACGCTGGAGCTGCCGAGCGGCATGGGCCAGCACTTCTTCTTCGACATCGGCAACGGGGACTGCCTGGCCTTCTTCTGGTTCCCGAACGCCCCCGAGCCGGTGGAGGGCGTGGTGACCGCCGCCGCTCTGCCCGGCGACGGCGACATCACCACCGCCATCGGCTCGATGAACCACGTGGCGTTCGACGTGGCCCCCGAGCACTTCGACGAGTACCGCCAGAAGCTGATCGACAAGGGCATCCGGGTGAGCCCGGTGATGAACCACGACGACAGCGAGACCACCGTCTCCGAGCATCTGCACCCGGGGGTGTTCGTCCGCTCCATGTACTTCCGGGACCCGGACGGGACGCTGCTGGAGCTGGCGGCGTGGACCCGCAACCTGGGCGCCGCCGACGTGTCCCACGGTCCGGCCACCGCGGCCGGCGAACGGGTCGCCCTCGCCTAGCCGATGCCCCGACTACGCCAGGTTCCCCGCTCCGAGGCCACCGACCAGGCCGTCATCAAGGCGTACGACCGGCTGTTCGGTCCCGACCGGGACCCGGTCGCCGAGCCGGGCACGGCCACCGGCACGCCCGGCAACTGGTGGACGGTCTTCGCCCTGTCACCGGAGATCCTGCGCCACGCGGTGGCCGGCTTCTCCCTCTACCAGGGCTCGGCCGGGCGGCTGAACCCTCTGCTGCGGGAGCTGGGCCAGACGAGGGCCGGCTGGCTGGCCGGCAGCCAGTTCGTGTTCTCCCAGCACTGCAAGTCCTGCCGGGCTCTCGGCATGCCCGAGGAGAAGATCGCCGCCATCCCCGGCTGGGCCGTCTCCGACCGGTTCGACCAGCTGGAGCGGGCGGTGCTCGCCTACACCGACGGGATCGTCGCCGACCGGGGACGGGTGGACGACGCTGTCTTCGAGGTGCTGCGCCAGCACCTGACCGACGAGCAGATCCTCGACCTGACCTACATCACCGCCATGTACGCCATGCACGCCACGATCAGCCGGGCCCTCCGCCTGGAGTACGACGACGTGGAGGAGCGGATACGGGAGGTGGCGGCGCCGGCGGGGGCCGCCGGCCGGGACATCGGCGCCGACATCAGCGCGGCCGACGGGCGCTGAGCTAGGCGATGCCCCCGGCGGACACCGCCGGGTCGAGGCCGGCTTCGGTCACGGGGTCCGGGGAGAGGCTGGACAGCCGCTGGGCCGGCAGCCGGGCGCAGGAGACGACCGAGACGGTCGACAGGACCACCCAGACGGCGACGAAGATGCCGGTGGCGTCCATGAGACCGGTCCGGCGGGCCAGCAGACCGACGCCGACCACGGGCGCGGCCAGGGCCACGTAGCCGATCAGGTTCCACGCCGAGATGACCTCCGCCCGGCGGTCGGGAGGGGCCACCTGGTTGACCATGACCAGGCTGCCCATGAAGGCCACGCCGGAGCCACCGCCGCTGAGCAGGGTGCCGACGAAGAACACCGGCAGCAGCGGGACGACCAGCCCGATGTAGACCAGAGCCAGGCCGACCGCCGACGCCCCCGCCCCGATCATGATCGACCGTCGCGGCGGCCAGCGCCGCAGAGCCAGCTGGGACAGGCCGCCGACCCCTGACAGCACGAACAGCACCACCCCGGCCATGGCGTGGCTGCTGACGTGCAGGAGGTTCCGGTCGATGGTGGCGCTCAACGCCCCGTAGAGGCCTCCGATACCCCACGAGACGCACAGCGCCAGGATGGAGACCACGAACGGGCCCCGGATGGGGGCCGGCACGGAGGGCCGCTGGATCTCCCAGCGGACCCTGCTGCGGTGGCGGACCGTCTCGGGCAGAGCCCACACGCCGGCCAGACCCACCACCACCAGCGCGGCTTCTATCAGGAACGGCGACACCAGGGGGGCGGGGAAGTACTCGGCGGCCACCCCGAAAAGCAGCGGCCCGCCGGCCGCTCCGGTGATGAACATGATGGTGTTGATGTAGGACGCCCGCTGCCGGTCGTGGGCCGGCTCCAGCTCGACCAGGGCGGCGGTCGCCGCTCCGGTGAGCACGCCGGTGGCGAAGCCCTGCACGGCCCGGGCGGCGAACAGCCAGGCCGTCCCGGCGGCGGCGGCGAACATGCCGCTGCTCAACCCCAGCAGGACGAGGGCGGGAGTGAGCATCTTCCGCCGCCCGATCCGGTCCGACAGGTGCCCGACGGTGAACAGGGCGACCATCACCGCGCCGGCGTAGGTGGCGAACACCGCGGTCACCGTGAGCGCGGAGAAGTGGAACTTCTGCTGGTAGATGACGTAGAGCGGCGAGGGGGCGTTGCTGGCCATGGTGGCCAGGAACATGAGGAACGCCACCGTCGCCATCGACAGGCGCGGGCGGGCCGGCCGGGCGGCGGTCTGGTGGTCGGCGGACGGGCGGTGGGGGTCTTCTCCGACCTCGGGTGACGCCGACATCAAGATCAATGCTAGGAGACCGCGGCCCGCTCGCCCAAGGGTCGGGTCGGGTGGCTAGCCGAGCGGAGGGCCGATCGGCTGCCCGGCCTCCGACCAGCGGTCCCACGGCTGGGGCATCTGGGCGGACCCCCGGCCGGCCCCGTATCCCCCGTCGACGGCCAGAACCGTCCCGGTTACGAAGCTGGACGCGTCCGACGCCAGGAACAGCAGGGGGCCGACCAGCTCGTTGAGCTCACCCAGGCGGCGCATGGGCGTCCGGCTGCGCATCCAGTCGGCCATGCCCGAGTCCTCCAGCAGCCTCCTGGTCATCTCCGACAGGAAGAAATTGGGGGCCAGGGCGTTGACCCGCAGGTTGCGGTCCCCCCACTCGCAGGCCAGGAGGCGGGTCAGGTTGTTGACCCCACCCTTGGCGGCGAAGTAGCCCGCCGTCCGGTTCTCGGCGCCGCCGTCACCGAAGATGGAGGAAAGGTTGATGATGCTCCCGCCCCCGCCTCTCAGCATGACCGGGGCCGCCGCCCTGGTCATGTAGAACAGCCCGATCAGGTCGGTCATGATCATCCTGGCGAAGCTCTCGGGCTCCACGTTCTCCGTCCGGACCAGGCTGTCGTCGGCCCACCCGGCGTTGTTGACCAGCACGTGGATGGCCCCGAAGGCGTCCACGGCGGCGTTGACGGCGGCTTCGCAGTCGGCGTAGACGGTCACGTCGCCCACCACCGGCAGGCATTTCCGCCCCAGGGACTCCACCAGGGCGGCCGTCCCGGCCAGACGCTCGGCTGAACGCCCGGTGATCACCACGTCCGCCCCCGCCCGGGCCAGCACCCCGGCGAAGAGGGCCCCCAGGCCGTAGGACGCCCCGGTCACGACGGCCACCCGACCGTCGAGCCGCCAGAGCGCCGCCGGATCCGCCGGCGCGGCCGGTGCCGGCGCCACGCCCGGCAACGGTGCGGTGACCATCCCGTCAGCTGGTTCGGGCACTGCAGACGACCTCCCCCTGAAAGCGACCTGCCCCGCGGTGCCGTGTCGGGCCGCGGGCGGGCCAACCATACAGCAGGACCCCAGCGGCGGATCCGCCCGGACGTCCCCGACGTCGACGAGTATGGACCGGGAGAAGGGAGGGCCCGTGCCGCTGCGACGTGTACTCGATCTGTCCTGGAGCCTCGGCGGCTCCTACTGCACCCGTCTTCTCTCCGCCGCCGGGGTCTCCGTGGTCAAGGCGGAGCCCCCGGGCGGCCACCGGCTCCGGCGCTGGAGGGCGAGCGGGGCGCCCGTCGCCGCCGGAGCCACCGGGGCGCTGTGGGGATGGCTGGCCGGGGGCCAGGAGACCATGACGGTGGATCCCGCCGACGCCGTGCAGACGGCCCGCCTGCTCGACTGGGTCGGCGCCGTCGACGCCGTCGTGTGGACCCCCGGCTCTCCCCTCACCGCCCCCGGCGTGGCCGATGTGGCGGCTGTGCGCCGGGCGGCCGGCGACGGAGTGGTGGTGACGCTGACCCCGTTCGGCCTGGAGGGCCCGTGGGCCGGGCGGCCGGCCACCGAGTTCACCCTGCAGGCGCTGTCCGGCGGCCCGGCCCTGCGCGGCTGGCGGGACTGGCCCCCGATGACCGCCGGCGGCCAGCACGGCGAATGGATGGCGGGGGTGGTGGCGGCGGTGGCGGCGATGGTGGGCATGCACAGGCGGACGGTGGGCGGGGGAGGCGGGTTGTACGACGTCTCCGCCCTGGAGGCGGTCATCATGACCCAGCTGTTCAACCCGATCACCGGCGAGACCATGGAGGACGGCCGCCACCCCCGTCGCCCCAGGGCGACCGTCGGGGACGTCCACCCCTCCAGGGACGGCTACGTCGGTTTCGCGGTGGTCAACCGGCTGGAGCACTGGCACCAGTTCTGCCGGATGGTCGGTCACCCGGAGTGGGCGGAGGACGCCTCCCTCGACCCGGTCGTGGACAGGACCGACCGGGCCGACGAGCTGAACCCGGCGATCGAGGAGTGGACCACGGCCCGGACGACGGCCGAGATCGTGGAGGTCGCCACCCGGATGCGGGTACCGGCCACCGAGGTCGGCAACGGGCGCAGCCTCCCCCACATGGATCACTTCGCCTCCGAGGGCTTCTACGAGCGCAACCCGGCTGACGGCTTCCTGCAGCCGGCCCCACCCTGGCGGTTCTCCCCGCCGGTGCCGGGGGCGGGCCAGTGCCGGCCGGCGCCGTCCGGCGTCCGCCCGCTCGGGCCGCCGCCGCCCCGCCGGGCGCCCGCCATGCCGGCCGGGCACGTCGACCCCGACCGCCCCCTGGCCGGGCTGCGGGTCGCCGACTTCACGTCGTTCTGGGCCGGCCCGTTCCTCACCCACACCCTGGGGATGCTCGGCGCCGACGTCATCCACGTGGAGTCGGCCCACCGCCCGGACGGGTCCCGGTTCATGAACTACCGGGACCGGACCCACCCGAGATGGTGGGAGTGGTCGGCGTACTTCCAGGCCACCAACACCAACAAGCGGGGCCTCACCCTGGACATGCGGACCGAGGCCGGCCGCGACCTGGGGCGCCGCCTGGCGGCGAGCTGTGACGTGGTGGTGGAGAACTACAGCCCCCGGGTGCTCGAATCCTGGGGCATCACGTGGGAGGCCCTGCACGCCGCCAACCCGGCCACCGTCATGGTGCGGATGCCGGCGTTCGGCCTGCGCGGTCCGTGGCGGGACCGCACCGGGTTCGCCATGACCATGGAGCAGGTGTCGGGGATGGCGTGGCTGAGCGGCTTCCCCGAGCACCGGCCCGGCGCCCTGTTCGGCCCGTGCGATCCCGGCGCCGGGCTGCACACGGCGGTCGGGCTGCTGGCCGCCATCGAGCACCGCCGCCACACCGGCACGGGGATGCTGGTGGAGGCGCCCATGGTGGCCAGCGCCCTCAACGTGACCGCCGAGCAGGTGATCGAGTACTCCGCCTACGGTGCCCTGCTCAGCCGGGACGGCAACCGGGGGCCGGCGGCGTGCCCGCAGAACCTGTACCGCACGGCCACCCGGACCCCGGACGGGGACCAGGACCGGTGGGTGGCGGTGGCGGTGGAGACCGACGAGCAGTGGCAGGCCCTGGTGCGGGCCGTCGGCTCACCGGAATGGGCCGTCCGACCGGAGCTGGGCAGCGCCAGGGGCCGGCACCGCCACCGCGACCTCATCGACGAGCGCTTGGCGGAGTGGTGCGCGTCCCGCCCCGACACCGAGATCGTCGAGCGGTTGTGGCCGGCCGGGGTGCCGGTCGCGCCGGTGGTCCAACCCATCGAGCAGCTCGGCTTCGACCAGCTCCACGCCCGGCGGTTCTTCGAGTCGGTCGAGCACCCGGTGTGCGGGACGTCGATCCACGTGACCTACCCGTTCCGGCTACCGGGCTACGAGGCGGCGGTGCACCGGCGGCCGGCGCCGACTCTGGGTCAGCACAGCGACGAGATCCTCCGGGACGTCCTCGGCCTCGACCCCGACGAGATCACCGCCCTGCACCACGCCGGCGTGGTGGGTGAGGAGCTCACCGGCTGAACCGGCCCGGAGGGAACGCTCTACTGCTGGCCGCTCAGCACGGCCGTCTCCTCGCCCGCCTCCACCGGCTGCGGCCGGGGTTGGCTGCGGAGCAGGAGGTAGGCCGACACCGCGGCGCCGATCCCGGCCAGCGCCAGGCCGGTGACCTCGACCGCCACGTCGCCGGCGTGGCCGGGCCGGGCCAGCCAGAAGTGCTCCTCGATGAAGCGGTTGACCCCCCACAGAGTCAACGAGATCGACGCCACCAGCCCCCGGGGGCCGCCCCGCGTCTCGACCATGCGCTCCACCCGCCACGCCACCAGCAGCACCACGAAGGTCATGGCCGACTGGAAGAGGGGGACGGGCAGGCGCTTGCCCACCTCGCCGGCGTAGTACATCCCGTACCAGGCGTTGGTGGGGTGGCCGCCGCCCCGGATCATCAGCTGCGGTCCCAGCAGCCGGCCGACGGTCCAGGCGGCCAGCAGCACCGGTGCCACCAGGTCGGCCATGCGGGAGCGGGAGATGGCCGGCCCCCGCCGCCCGGCCAGGTAGAAGCCGGTCACCACCCCGAACAGCAGCCCCCCGAACGACGACAGGCCGCCCTGCCAGACCTGGGGGATGAGGATCAGATGGTGCTCGTACTGCGAGGACCAGTTGGCCACCACGTGCACCACCCGGGCCCCGACCAGCGAGGCCACCACCACCCACACCGTCACCTTGCCCAGCCAGTCGGCGTCCCACCCGTGGGCCACCAGCCGGCGTCGGAGCATGTGGTAGGCGAAATAGAAGGTGAGGGCCAGACCCAGGCCGTAGGTGTGCAGCTGCAGGGGTCCGACGTGCCACACCACCGGTATGGGCTTCATGACAGCGGCGACCAGGCTCTCACCACGATGGCGACGCTACCGTCGCCGGCGGCTCATGTGGCTTCGGGCTCGAGCCGCAGCCCGTCGCAGACGACCGCCAGCATGCGGGCCTGGGACGTGTCGGCGGCGGGCTGGTCGGCCATGGCGCAGGTGCCCATCACCAGGCCGAACAGGTCGAGGACGGTGACGTCCGGGCGCACCCGCCCGGCGGCCTGGGCCCGGGACAGCAACCGGCCGAAGACCTCCTCCACCGCCCGCTTGGACTCCTTGCCCCGCTCCTGAATGTCGATCCCCGACCCGGCCAGGGCGTCGATCAGGCTCTTCTTGGACGCCGCCTCGGCGCCCAGGCAGCCGATGAACTCGAACAGGGCCTGCTCGGGGTCATCCCGCCCAGCCAGCTCCCGGCCCCGCTCGACGATGCGGGCCATGTGCTCCTCCAGCACGGCGGCGAACAGCGCCTCCTTGGTCGGGAAGTGCCGGTACAGGGTGCCGGCGCCCACCCCGGCCCGCCGGGCGATCTCGTCGACGGGCACCCCCACGCCTTCCTCGGCGAAAGCCTGGTCGGCGGCGGCCAGGATCAGCTCCCGGTTGCGGCGGGCGTCGGCGCGCAAGCGCGGCCCGCCCTCAGCCTTCATCGCACCCATGACGGTGAAAATACCCTTTGACAACCGGAACGATCGTTCCGTATAGTGCCGGGAGAAGCGGAACGCACACTCCGATTCTATCCCGTCCCCCCCGACAAGAAAGGGCCGCCCAT
>JAKAXG010000140.1 GCA_021827225.1 Actinomycetes bacterium
TGCCCAGGCGGTCCAGCACGGCGGCGCTCTCCCATCCGTCCCCCACCGCGGCCCGTACCGGGCCGGCGGGCAGGGGAGCCTCCTGGTCGAGGAAGCCCACCCTGACCCCCCGACCCCGGCGGACCTGGCCCTCCTCCGGGCTCTGGGTGCCGGCCAGGACCCTGAGGAGGGGCGACTTGCCGGTGCCGTTGATGCCCACCACCCCGACCCGGTCCCGGTCCGAAACCGTCACCGACAGCTGATCGAACAGGACCCGGTCGGCCCGGGTGACGCTCACCCCGGCTGCGTCGACGAGAACGGCCACGTCCCCACCGTAGGGGACAGCCCGGGGCCGGTCAGGCGGTCAGCAGGCGGGGCCGGCGGGCCGTCCGCAGGCACCGGACGCCGACGGCGGCCACCGCGGCCAGGGCCGGCAGGGGGCTGCGCACCGGGGACGGCACGGCGGCCACCGCCGCCGCCAGTAGCACCGCCAGGATCAGCCACCTGGCCCCCAGGCGGGGACGGGACCGGACCAGCCGGGTCAGCTCGGCCAGATGGCGACGGGCGACGAGAGCCGCCACCGAGGCGGCCAGCAGCACCCCGACGGCCACCCGGGCGGTGGAGGCGGCGTCGGGGGTCACGAGCAGCCAACTGGCCACCGCGGCCGCCGCCAGCACCCCCTCGCCGGGGTCCACCAGCAGCAGCGGGACAGCGAGTAGCAGGAGGTACGAGCTCCACACGATCGGGCTCATGAGCAGGCTGAGCACCACCATGGCCCCGAGCACCCGCCCGTCGGCCAGAGCCTTCCGGCGGCGCAGGAGCACCACCAGCCCGGCGGCCACCACCGCCACCGCCGCGGCGCTCGAACCGGTGCGGGAGAAGCCGACGCTCTGGAACAGCGACGACAGCGACCAGCTGCTCACCTGCTCGTTGGCCTGCAGGCGCGACAGCAGGTGCAGGTACCCGGTCGGGCTCTCGGAGCCGACCATCCCCCCGCCGGCCACCAGGATCACCACCGTCGTCAGCGCCGAGCCGGCGGCGCTCCACCTCCGCAGGAGCACCGGCCAGGCCAGGACCGGCAGGAGGAACAGCTTGGCCGCGGCTGCCACCCCGAGGACGACCCCCGACAGCACCGGGTGGGAGTCCCTCCAATACCAGGCGGCGGCCAGGCCCAGGAGGAGGAACGCATTGACGGTGCCCATCTGCAGGCCGATGATGGTGGTGGAACAGACCATCACCAGGGCCGGAGCGGCGAAGTCCCTCCGGCCGAGCATCCGGCAGCTGACCACGATGGCCACCACGGACGCGCACCCGTAGACGATCTCGGCGGCGGCCTGCGGGAACACCGCCAGGGGGGCGAACAGCCAGGCCACGAACAGCGGGTACACGAAGCCGTGCCCGGACCGGAACACCGCCGAGGTGACCGACGGGTAGGGGCTCTCGCCGTGCAGCACCCGGCGGCCGGCGTGGAGGAACGTCAGGAAGTCGAAGGGGCCGAGCAGGTGGCCGAAGGTCAGCGCCAACACGGCGATGACGGTGGCCAGCCCCCAGATTCTTCGTGGGCTCAAAACCCGCAGATCTCCTTGTCGGGGGAAGACCCCGAGGTTACCGAGCGGCGGTCGCAGGGCGCGGGCGGGAGCCGGGCGGCGTTGCGGGGTAGGACTACCTGAACAGGAGTCCGTGGAGGTGAGCGAATGGCGCGAGCCATCTGGACCGGCTCGGTCAGCTTCGGGTTGGTCAACGTGCCGGTCGGGCTGTACGCGGCCACGGAGGACCACACCGTCCACTTCAGCCAGTTCGAGCGTGACACCCCCGACCGGATCCGCTACAAGCGGGTCAACGAGCAGACCGGGGAGGAGGTCGACCACTCCCGCATCGTCAAGGGCTACGACGTCGGCGGGGGCGACTACGTCATCGTCACCCCCGACGAGCTGGAGGAGATCGAGCCGGGCCGTTCCCGCACCATCGACATCTCCGACTTCGTGGACCGCAACGCCATCGACCCCGTCCACTACCAGAAGACCTACTACCTGGCCCCCCAGGGGGAGGGCGCGGACCGCCCCTACGGCCTGCTCCTGCAGGCCATGGCCCGGGCCGACCGGGTGGCGGTGGCCACGTTCGTGATGCGGGGCAAGCAGTACCTGGCGGCCATCCGCCCTGCCGGGGCGGTCCTGGCCCTCGAGACCATGTTCTTCGCCGACGAGATCCGAGACCCGGCCGGGGAACTGGACCAGCTGCCCGCCGACCAGGAGTTCGCCGACCGGGAGTTGAAGATGGCGGGCGCGCTGATCGACTCCATGACCGTGGAATGGGACCCGGACCGCTACCGCGACAGCTACCGGGAGCGGGTGATGGACCTCGTCGACGCCAAACGTCGGGGCGAGCAGGTGGTCACCGAGGGGGCGACGGCCGACACCGGCACCGTCGTGGATCTCGTGCAGGCCCTGGAACGGTCGCTCCGCGGCGCCGGGACGCGCTCGGGCGACCGGGAGCAGGGCGACGACCTGGAGGGGCTGACCCGCGACGAGCTCTATGCCCGGGCCCGGGAGCGTGACATCCCGGGCCGCTCGAGCATGACCCGCGACGAGCTGCTCGAGGCCCTGCGGGGCGCCGGCCCGGCGGCCCGGGCCTCCTGACGGTTCCGTCCTCCCGGCCGGGTATCTACTGTGTCCGTCCGATGAGCAGCCCGGACCTGATCGGCCTCACCATCGGGGTGACCGCGGACCGCCGGGGCGACGACCAGGCGGTCATGTTCGCCCGGCTGGGCGCCACCGTCGTGCAGGCACCGGTCCTGAGCACGGTGAAGGTTCCCGACCCGCCGCTACTGCGCCGCCGGACCGCGGATCTGATAGCCCGACCCCCGGATTACGTCATCGCCAACACCGGGGTCGGGATCCGCACGTGGCTGGCCTGCGCCGCGGAGTGGGGGCTCGACCAGCCGCTGCGCGGCGCCCTCGGACGGGCCCGCATCGCGGCGCGCGGCCCCAAAGCGGCCGGGGCGCTGTCCTCGGCCGGCCTGGCGGTCTGGTGGCGCAGCCCCAACGAGCGCCTCGGGGAGGTGGTGGACCGGCTGTCCGATGAGGGCCTGGCCGGCCGGCGGGTGGCGTTCCAGCTCCACGGCGACCCCGGCACCGACGTGACCGGGCAGCTCGCTGACCGGGGGGCGGAGGTGGTGGCGGTCCCCGTCTACGCGTGGGCGCCGCCGTCGGACCCGGCCCCGGTCCAGGACCTGGTGGCCCGCTGCCTCGACGGCACCGTCCACGCCGTGACCTTCACCGCCGCCCCTCAGATCGCCGGCCTTCTGGCAGCGGCGGGCACGGAGCAGGGGGCCGCCCTTCTCGACGCGTTCAACCGCGGGGGGCTGGTGGCCGGCTGCATCGGGCCGGTGTGCGCCGCCGCGGCCACCGCCGCCGGCATCGCCGCGCCGGTGGTGCCGGCCAACTGGCGGCTCGGCTCACTGGTGAAAGCGGTGGCGGAAGAGCTGGCTAGGCGGCACCGGTAGCCGTGACCGGCCGCCGCTCGGCGGGGTCCCGGCTCACCTCGACCAGGGCCACCCGGCTGGAGAGGCCCTTCAGCCTCCGGTAGCGGGGCTTGCCCACCACCACCCCGGGCGTGGGCCCGGCCGCCTCCACCGCCTCCAGCGTGGCCAGGGCCTGGCCGCCGCGGGCCGTCTCGGTGACCCTGGCGGCCACGTTGACCACGTGGCCGATCACGTCGTCGGGGCTGGCGATGGCCTCACCGAGGTGCACACCGGCCCGCAGCCGGAGCGGCTCGGGGGCGGAGTCGATCAGCTCCACCGCCGCCCGCACCCCGCTCTGGGCGTCGGGAAAGGTGCAGAGCAGACCGTCGCCGATGTGCTTGACGATGCGGCCCCCGCTGCGCCGGACGATGGGACCGGCCTCCCGGTGGTGGTCCTGCAGCAGAGCCAGGGCGGCCTCGTCACCCTGGCGGGCGGTGAAGGCGGTGAAGCCCTCCAGATCGGTGAAGACCACGGTCATGGACTCCGGGCGGCCGGTTGGCGGTGCCAGCCGGCTGGCCAGCAGCTGCGCCGCGCCGAGCCCCAGCGTGGACAGCCGGGACGGCCGGGTCTCCACCGCCCGCTCCCAGAACCGCTCGATCACCTCGGACGGTCCGGCCGTGCTGATCGGCGTGCGGTCCGGATCCTCCAGCCACCGACGGTCGATCAGACCCATCTCCAGGGCCACGTCGGCGGCATCGGGATCCTGGCGGATCATCTCCGCCGCCTTGCGGGCCAGTAGCCGCCTGACGGCGCCGAAAGCCGCTTCGCCCACGTCGCGGGCCGCTCCCGGATCGATGCTCACGCCCCCAACGGTACCCTTTGTCCCGGTCCTGACCCAGCGGGGGGACCTAATTCACACGACGGTGGGCGGCCGCCCCACCGGTCAGGAGGCCGCCTGGGCCTCGCGCCAGGTCCGGCCGGGAGCCCCGGGCTGCGGCTCCTTGGGCAGCCCCAGCACCATCTCCCCCACGATGTTGCGCTGCACCTGGGACGACCCCGCGTAGATCGTGCCGGCCCGGCTCATGAGAAACGCCGTGGTCCACGAGGCGCTGTCATTGGGTGCGCCCACGTCGTCGGCCTGGAATCCGGTGGACATCCTCCCCGACGGGGTCATGGCGGCCGCCCCCAGGATGTCCACCCCCAGCTCGGTGACGATCTTGTGGTACTCGCTCCAGTACAGCTTGAACGACGACTCGGCCGGTCCCGGCTCGGAGCCGGCCAGGAACTTGGTCAGCGTCCTCATGCCCAGGTACCGCATGATCTCCACCTTGGTGTAGCACCAGGCCAGCCGCTGACGGATGCGGGGATCGGCGGCCGCCCCGGTGGCCCGGGCCAGGTCCATCAGCCGGTCGACCTCGGCCCGGAACATGATCGGGAAGGTGGCGGCGGCCTCCCCCCGCTCGTAGCCGAGCAGGGTCATGGCCACGGCCCACCCGCCGTTCACCTGACCGACGACATGGTCCCGGGCGGTGCGGGCGTCGGTGAAGAAGGTCTCGTTGAACTCCGACAGGCCGGTCATCATCTTGATGGGCCGGACCTCCACGCCGGGCTGGTCCATGGGGACCAGGAGGAACGAGATGCCCTTGTGCTTGGGGGCGTCGGGCTCGGTCCTGGTCAGCACGAAGATCCAGTTGGCGTACTGGGCGGCCGAGGTCCAGATCTTCTGACCGTTGATCACCCACTCGTCGCCGTCGAGCACGGCCCGGGTCCCCAGGCTCCCCAGGTCGGACCCGGCTCCGGGCTCCGAGTAGCCCTGGCACCACACGTGCTCACCCGACAGGGCCCGGGGTAGGAAGTACTTCTTCTGTTCCTCCGTGCCCCAGTGGAGGATGGTGTTACCCACCATCTGGATGCTGAAGGTGTCGTTGGTGCCCCCGGTCGGCACCCCGGCCTTGTAGAACTCCTCGGCCAGCACCACCTGCTCGAGAGGGGTCAGGCCGCCACCGCCGTACTCCTTCGGCCACGACGGGGCCAGGAGCCCGTTCTCGTAAAGGGTGGCGCGCCACTCCCCGGTGAAGCGGCGGGCATCCTCATGGCTCAGGGCGCCGATGCCCTTCCAGCCGGCCGGCAGGTGCTCCGCCAGGAAGGCTCGCACCTTCTCCCGGTACTGCTCGGCCTCGGGCGGGTAGTTCGGGTTCACGCCGCCCAAACTACAACCGGCCGGAGCCGGCCGGGTGGGCTAGAGGACCCGCAGGCGGATGGTCTCGTCCATGTGGGCCAGGCGGGAGATCATCTCGTCGGTGTAGTCACTGGCGATGTCGGTGATGACATAGCCCACGTCACCGCTGGTGCCGAGAGCCTGACCCTCGATGTTGACCCGGTGCTCGGCGAAGATGGCGTTGATGGCGGCCAGCACGCCGGGGGTGTTGCGGTGGATGTGGACCAGCCCGTGGGCCCCGGCCCGGACCGGAAGGTCCACGTTGGGCATGTTGACCGACATGCCGGTGGAGCCGCAGCGGACGTAGTCGATGAGCTTGTTGGCCACGAACTGCCCGATATCGACCTGGGCCTCCTCGGTGCTACCACCGATGTGGGGGGTGAGGATGACGTTGGGCAGGTTCTGCAGGCGCGAGGCGAACGACTTGTCGTTGCCGGCCGGCTCCTCGTGGAACACATCGACGGCGGCGCCGGCCAGGTGCCCGGACTCGATGCGCTCGCGCAGGGCGCCGTGGTCCACCACGAAGCCTCGGCTCAGGTTGAGAAACAGCGATCCCGGTCTCATCGCCGCGAACTCCGCCTCGCCGAACATCCCCCGGTTGTCCGGGCGGCCGTCGACGTGGAGGGTGATGACATCGGCCCACCCGAGCAGCTCCTCGAGGGACTGCATGCGCCGGGCGTTGCCCAGGGCCAGCCGGTCGGAGGTGTCGTAGAAGCCGACGGTCATGCCCAGGTTCTCGGCCAGCACCGACAGCTGCGAGCCGATGTTCCCGTAGCCGACGATGCCCAGCCGGCGGCCCCGCACCTCGTGGGCCCCCGTCGCCGACTTGTTCCACACGCCGGCGTGCATGTCCCGGTTCTTGTCCGTCAGGCGCCGGGTCAGGGCGATGATCTCGGCGATCACCAGCTCCACCACCGAGCGGGTGTTGGAGAACGGGGCGTTGAAGACGGTCACGCCCCGGCTGGTGGCCGCCGGCAGGTCGATCTGGTTGGTCCCGATGCAGAACGCCCCGATGGCGATCAGCCGGCGGGATTTGTCGAGGACCGACTCGGTCAGCTGCGTACGGGATCGGATCCCGATCACGTCGATGTCGGAGATTCGGTCCGCGAGCTCGCTCTCCTCAAGGGCACCCTTGAGCAGCTCCACCTCGAAACCGGCCTCGGTGAGAAGCTCGGCGGCCCCGGGGTGGATGTTCTCCAGAAGCAGAGCCCGGCGGCGGAGGGGACGCTCGTCGGCCATGGCCCCCCAATGGTATCCGGAGCGGCCCCCGGGCATGCGGGCGGCCCCGCCGGGGCGGCCGATAACGGCGAAAACCCTGGAAATGATAGCTTTACCCGGGCGTCAGAACCGACTCCCCAGCATCGTCGGAGGGACCCATGGACGACCAGCGAACCGCCAGCAGTCCGGTGCGGCGCCGGACCCTGAGGATGGCATCGGTGCTGGTCGTCGGGGCCGGCCTGGCCCTGTCGGCCTGCGGCAGCGCCTCGCAGCAGTCCCCGGCCTCGGCGGTGGACTCGGCGGTCTCCTCGCTCGGCAGCTCCTCCAGCCTGGACATGCACCTGTCGCTCGGCATCAGCCCGGCCCAGGCCGAGACGCTGTCGGGCAAGAGCGGGTCGCACATGACCGCGGCGGACGCCACCGCGCTCACCAAGGGCTCGATCTTCTTCGCTACCCAGACCGGCCACGGTGAGGCGTTGGACTCCAAGCAGGCGCTCACCGACAGCAGCAACGCCTTCGACCTGGGGCTGCAGTTCGGGTCCCAGAAGCCGCTCGAGCTGAAGTACATCGACCAGAACCTCTACCTGCGGGCCGACACCAGCCAGCTGCTGACCGACCTGGGCCAGAACCCGGCCAAGGCGGACGGGTTCAAGCGCACCCTGGCCCAGATCAACACCGTCGTACCGGGTATTTCCAATCTGGGCGGCAGCAGCTGGGTGGAGGTGAGCCACTCCTCGCTGCTGTCGGTGGAGAGCCTGCTGAAGCAGCTGGGGGCGTCGCAGGGGTCCACCCAGCCCAGCCCGGCCCAGCTCCAGACCGCCGTGACCCAGCTGCGCACCGACGCCCTCAACGCCTTGAAGGCCCACTCGACGTTCACCAGCATGGGCAGCTCCGGCGGCACCACCGAGTACGCCATGACCGTGGACGTGCACAGCTTCCTGGCGGCCTTCGGGCCGGCCCTGCAGAAGGACCTGGGGGCCCTGCCCTTCGTCGGCACCAAGGCCAACAGCAGCTTCACCAAGCTCCAGGACAAGGTCCCGGCCGGCCAGAAGGCCACCGCCGACCTGTACGCCACCGGCGGCAAGCTGTCGGAGATCTCGGTGGACCTCAACCAGTTCGCCGGCAAGCAGAAGGTCAACTTCGCGGTGCCGGTGAAGGCCGCTTTCACCACCCCGCCGGCCATCTCGGCCCCGGCCGGGGCCACCAACCTGGACCTCAGGAACCTGCCGCAGCTGCTGCAGCAGATCCTGGGCGGCCTGGGCGCCAACAAGAGCACCAGCGGGTCCGGCTCCTCCCTCTAGCAGCCGGCCGGCGGCTCAGGTGGTGTAGTCGGCGTTGATCCGGACGTAGCCGTCGCTCAGATCGCAGCCGTAGACGGTCGCCTCGGCCCCTCCGGTGCCGAGTTCCACCTCGATCTCGACGTGGTCCTCCTTCATGACCGACGCCAGTTCGGCCAGTCCCTCCGGGCCGGGCCGGGCCGGGTAGGCCTCCAGATCCCCGAATCGGATGACCACCCGGTCCGGATCGATGTCGGTCTCCTCCCGGCACTTGCCGATGGCCATGGCCACCCGGCCCCAGTTCGGGTCGGCGCCGTGCACCGCGGTCTTGACCAGCGGGGAGTTCACTATGGCCTTGGCCACCCGCCGGGCCTGGTCGCGGTCACGGGCGGAGCGGACCGACACGGTGAGCAGCTTGGTGGCCCCTTCACCGTCGCGGGCCAGCTGCAGGGTCAGGTCCCGGCACACCTCCCGCAGGGCCACGCTCAGGACCCCCTCGGCCACCGGCCCGGCGGCGCCGTTGGCCAGCACCACCGCCGTGTCCGAGGTGCTGGTGTCGCTGTCGACGCTCAGGCAGTTGAAGGTGTCGTCGACGGCCCGGCGCCACAGCCGGTCGAGCAGCGGGGCCTCCACCAGGGCGTCGGTGAAGACGAACGCCAGCATGGTG
>JAKAXG010000141.1 GCA_021827225.1 Actinomycetes bacterium
CCAGTTGTGCGACCCGGGCAGGAACAACCCGTGGTCCACGCTGTAGATGCTCTGATCGGCTGTGGAGCTGATGATCTGATGGTCTGAGGCATGGAACCACCCGTACAGGAGCGCCAAGGGTCCATACGACGCGCGATTTTGGTCCGTGCGTGGCGCCCCGATCACTTCCCGTTCCCCGCAGTCCCTCATGTACCGCAGCCCATGCGATGGCCCGGGGACGACATGAGCGAGTTGCGGCTCCAGAGCGGTCAAGGCGGCGGGAATGTTCACGAGTGCGCAGGGTGGTATGGGGCATCCGAGAAGCGGCCCGAGCCGGCCGGCGACGTGTTCCGTGACCAGGGCGTGAGACATGTCCACCCCGGGGACGCCGAGGTACTTGACCACGTATGTTTGTCCGTCGCTACATGAGAGGGCCACGGGCCGCGACATGGTCGGCCAGGACTTCTCGAACTGTTCCGCCTCCACAACAACATAGGGGCTCGATATTGCCCGTTGGCGTGCCTGGGCCAACATCGTCGCCCAACTGGGGGCGACCGACGTGGCTGTCGATGCCGTGCGTGCATCAGGCGTCGCGTTTGTCACGATCCGGAAGAAGGTAGTGCGGCCGCAGCGCTGAGCGGTGGACGTGGACTCCCACAGTGGCCTTGGGGCGGGGTGGCCGGTTGATCGTGAAAGCCTTCCGCGGAGGGCCGCAAGGGCTCGTCCACACTTCCTGGGATTCCGCCTGGTGACAAAAACAAGTATCGATCGCGCACGTAGCGCGCGCGGCCATCTTCTCCCGCTTGGTAAAAGTGCTGGTCAAGAGGCCAAATGACGGTGAGTCGGTCTGTAGGCGGGATTCTGTCGGTCCTTCTGGGAGGACCGGGTGGCCATCCATCTGAGCGGTCTACCTGGGGACATCGGCCGGGCCGGCCGTCCCACGCTTGACCTTGCTCCGGGTGGGGTTTACATAGCCGCCCGGGTCACCCCGGACGCTGGTGCGCTCTTACCGCACCGTTGCACCCTTACCTGTGAGGGCCCCGGGTAGGGGGCCGACCATCGGCGGTCTGCTTTCTGTTGCACTGTCCTTCGAGTCACCTCGACTGGCCGTTAGCCAGCACCCTGCCCTGCGGAGTCCCGACCTTCCTCGACCGGGTCATGCCCGGCCGCGGCCACCCGACCGACTCACCGTCACCGCCAATTGTGCCAGAACTAGACCGACCTCAGGTCGGAAACCTCCCACTCGGTCTCGGTCTTCCTGGCTTCGGCCACCGGCCGCATGCAGTCCGGTACAGGCAGGGTACGACCCGGCCGCACCGCCGCCTCCCAGGCGCCCCCGTCGGCCTCCAGGCGGAACAACGAGCCACCCTGCGACGCCGCCTCCCCCGTAGCGAACCCCCGGCGGGGCCGGTCCATGAGCTCCCATCCCACCCGGCTCAGCACCTCCCGCTCGAGGGCCTGCACCGGGGCCGGTCCCAGCCCCGCGCACCCCCGGTAGCGGCCGGCCACCTCCGAAAACGGGACCGACCGCTCCAGCACGGCGTCCACCAGGTCGAGGCCGGCGTAGGCCCACACGGTGCCCTGCGGCAGGACCACGAACGTGGGGGCGAAGCGGTGACCGCCGGTGTGGCTGGTCCGCCACAGGTTCACCCCCGGGGGGATCCTGGCGGGCCGGGCCAGCTCCAGGGCCAGCTCGGTGCCGAGCGATCCGCAGCACACGTCCCGCCGGCCGTGGGTGCACACCAGCAGGTCGACGGGCTGGTCCCCGCCGCCGGAAGCAGGGGAGGGGGCGGCGTCGAGCAGCCCGGCCAGCGTGGCCGCCGGATCGTCGCCGGCCGGCGCCTCTACCCTCACGTAACCGGCGAACCACCCGTCGCCGTCCCCGCCGGCCGGCGCCGGGGCCGGCGAATGCAGGATCATCCGCCGAGCCGTCCCCCTGGAGGGGGGTACGAGGGCCTGCATCCGGTACCCCCGCTCACCGAGAAGGGCGGCGAGCGGCTGGAGCTCGGCCACCTGGCCGATGTCGCGGGGCCAGGGGAGCGGCAGCTCGATCAACAGGTAGCCCCGGTAGGAGCCGGCCGTCCCCACCGGATCGACCGACTGTTCCCGGGTCCAGGTGCTGCAGCGGATGGCCGAATCGGTGGTGACCGTCACCGCTCCAGGCTACTGGGAACCGTCGCCGGCGGCCGGCGGACGAGGATCAGCGCCACCAGCCCGGAGGCCAGCATCAGGGCGCCGGCCAGAGCCAGCACCGTGTCCAGCCCGGAGGAGAACGAGTTCTCGGCCGCGCTCAGCACCTCGTTGACGATCTTGGCGATCGGGCCGGTCTTCGGCAGGGCGCTGGTGTTGGCGGCGCCGGTCGTGATGGCCACCACCACCTCGTTGCGCAGCGACGCCGGCAGATCGGGGATCTGGGCCAGGCGGTGCAGCAGGTTGGTGGTGAGCTGCCCGTTGATGATGGCGCCGAGGACGTTGACCCCCGCCACCGCGCCCAGCTCCCGGGCCGTGTTCACCGCCGAGGCCGCCATCCCGGACCGCTCACCGGGGACGGTGGTGAGCACGCCGGCGGTGGCCCCCACCATGAGCACGCCGAGGCCGGCGCCCACGATCGACAGGCTCCAGCCGAACAGCCCCACCCCCGAGTCGGGGGTGATGAACACGTCGGTGATGAGGATGCCGAACCCCGCTGCGCAGCCACCGACGGCCATCGGGAGCCGCGGCCCCGACCGGGCGATCCACCGGCCGCTGAGGGCCGACGCCGCTATCAGGGCGCCGGCCATGGGCGCGAAGTCGGCCACCAGGTCGTACGGCGAGGACGTGCCGAGCAGCTGCACGAACAGCGGGATGAAGAAGAACACCGCGAAGGTGGCGAAGAACCCGGTGAAGGCCACCAGCATCCCGGCCGTGAAGGTGCCCCGGCGGAAGAAGCGCAGGTCGAGGACCGGCTCGGCCGCCCGCCGCTCCGCCTGCACGAACAGAAGGACGAACGCCGCCGCCGCCGCGAACAGCACGATGATCCACCATCGGCTGTAGCCGTCGGTCTCGCCCAGGATGGTGGCGAAGGTGGCGGCGGTCACCGCCGCCGCCGCGCAGAAGAAGCCGAGGAAGTCCAGGCGCTGCTGGCGGGGGGTGGTGAACTCGGGCAGGACGGCCCGCACCCCGGCGATGGCCAGCACGCCGGCGGCCACGTTGAACGCGAACACCCCCCGCCACGACCACACCCCCACCAGCAGCCCGCCGATGACGGGGCCGGCGGCCAGCGCCAGCCCGGAGATGGCCGACCACACCCCGAGGGCCTGCGCCCGGTCGGCCCGGTCGGGGTACAGCTGGCGGATCATGGACAGGGTGCCCGGCTCGGACGCCGCCGCCCCGATCCCCATGATCACCCGGGCCCCGATCAGCATGCCGCTGCTGGTGGCGAACACCCCGAGCAGCGAGCCGGCGGTGAACACGGCCAGGCCGGCCACCATCACCCGGCGCCGCCCGAAGTGGTCGCCCAGCGTCCCGAAGCTCAGCATGAGCCCGGCGAAGGTGAGGGCGTAGCCGTTGACCACCCACTGCAGCGCGGTGATGCCGGCGTGGAGGTCGGTCTGCACGCTGGTGAGCGCCACCGCCACGATGGTGTTGTCCAGGAAGGTCACGAACAGGACCATCGTGATCACCGCCAGCGACAGCCGCGGCCGGGCGGTAGTCGCCTCTGTCGCTTTCGTTTCCAGCACCACCCGTGAAATTACCCACCGGGCTCCGCTAGCGCGTGCATGCACCGGGCTGATTGGGCGGATCCGGGTGCCACCCCTACACTGCCGCCGGTGCGGAGCCGACGTGCGGACTGGCTGCTCGCCGGCGTTCTCGCGGCGGTCAGCTACATACCTCTATTCCTGAGCCGGCCCGGCATGGTGGCCGCCGACACGAAGCAGTACCTGTACCTCGACCCCACCCGCCTCACGTCGGGGGCGGCGTCGATGTGGGATCCCAACACCGGGCTGGGGACCGTCACCCACCAGAACATCGGCTACCTGCTGCCCATGGGGCCCTACTACAGCCTGATCAGGTGGCTGGGCGTCCCCATGTGGGTCGGTCAGCGCATCTGGATGGGCACCCTGATGGTCGCCGCCGGCCTCGGCGTGGCCTACTGCGCCCGCCGTCTGGGTCTCGAAGGCCCGGGCCGCTCCGTGGCCGCCCTGGCCTACGCCCTGAGCCCCTACATCCTCGACTACCTGGACCGGATCTCCGCCATCCTCATGCCCTGGGCGGCGCTCGGGTGGATGATCGGGCTGGTCATCACCGCCTCCCGCACCGGCCGCTGGCGGCATCCGGCCCTGTTCGCCCTGGTGGTCGCCCTCGTCGGCGGGGTCAACGCCACCTCCATCCTGCTCGTCATCGCCGCTCCGGCACTGTGGATGTTCCACTCGGTGTGGGTCAGCCGGGAGGTGACCCTGCGGCGGGCGGCGGCCACCGCCCTGCGCCTGGCCGTGCTGTCGACGCTGGTCTCGCTGTGGTGGGCGGCGGGCCTGTGGGCGGAGGGCAGGTACGGGATCAACATCCTGCGGGTCACCGAGACGGTGCCGACCGTGGCCCGGACCTCGTCGGCGGCCGAGGTGCTGCGGGGTCTCGGCTACTGGTACTTCTACGGTTGGGACAAAGTCCAGCCCTGGACCCAGCAGTCCATCCCCTACACCCAGTCGCCGTGGCTGCTGGCCGTCAGCTTCGTGCTACCGGCCGTCGCAGTGCTGCTCGGGCTCGTGGCGCGCTGGACCTACCGCAGCTACTGCCTGGCCCTGGTCGGTCTGGGCACGGTGGTGGCGGTGGGGGCGTTCCCCTACACCCACCCGTCGTGGTTCGGGGCGCTGATCAAGGGGGCCTCCGCCGGCTCGACCGTCGCTCTGGCCATGCGGTCGGTGGACCGCATCGTGCCGCTCGTGGTCATCGGCCTGGCCCTGCTCATGGGGTCGGGGATCACCGGTCTGCGCCTGCGCCGCCCGGCTTTCGGGCTGGCAGCCGGAGCGGTCTGTACGGGCCTGGTGGCCGCCAACCTGCCGGCGCTGTGGACCGGCGGGCTGATCGCCGCCAACCTGTCGCGGCCGTCGGAGCTTCCCTCCTACTGGACGCAGGCCGCTTCGTACCTGAACTCGCTGGGCCCCGCCAGCAGGGTGCTGGGCCTGCCCGGCGAGGACTTCGCCGCCTACAGCTGGGGGGTGACCCAGGACCCGGTGCCCCCCGGACTGCTGACCCGGCCCTACGTCTCCCGGCAGGTGGTGCCCGCCGGCAGCCCGGCGTCGGCCAACCTGCTCCAGGCTCTGGACGAGCCGATCCAGGAGGGCACCTTCGACCCGGCGGCCCTGGCCCCGGTGGCCCGTCTCATGAGCGTCGGCCAGATCCTGCTGCAGTCGGACCTGCAGTTCGAGCGCTACCACCTGCCGCTGCCTCAGGTCCTCTACCGGGAGCTGGTCCCCCCACCGGCGGGCATCACCGGCCCGGTGTCGTTCGGCGCCCCCAACCCGGCGCCGGTCATCAGGTACCCGCTCGACAGCGAGGCCCGCCTGGGGCTGCCGACCGGCACCCCGCAGCCGCCGGCCCTGTCGGTGCTGAACGTCTCGGACCCCCGGCCCCTGGTCCGCACCGAGGACCCCGGCGCCCCCCTGGTCATCGCCGGGGACGGTCCCGGGGTGGTGGAGGCGGCCGACGCCGGGCTCCTGGCCGCCAACCCCACGCTGTTCTACGCCGCCGCCATGAAGGGCCGCCCCCCGCCCGGCGCCACGCTGGTGCTCACCGACACCAACCCGCTGGCCAACTACCGGTGGGGCAGCCTGCGAGACAACGTGGGGGCGGTCCAGCAGCCGGGCGCCCCCGGGCTGTCCCCGAGCCCGTCGGACTACACCCTGCCGGTGTTCCCGCACGAGACCGCCGCCGACCAGACGGTGGCCGAACTGACCGGCGTCAGGTCCATCCAGGCCAGCCAGTACGGCGACTCCTTGTCGTACACGCCGGAGAACGCCCCCACCAACGCCTTCGACGGCGACGCCTCCACCGCCTGGAGCTTCGGCGCCCACGAGTCGGTCAAGGGCATCCGCATCGAGGCCAGGCTCCTGAAGCCGGTCACCACCGATCACGTCACCCTCACCCAGATGCGCGTCACCAGGCCGGTGAAGCGCCGCATCACCGAGGTGACGCTGCTGTTCGACCACGCCAAGCCGGTGACGGTCCGTCTCGGGGCCGCCTCGCTGTCCCCGGCGGGCCAGACGGTCAGCTTCCCGGCCCGCACTTTTTCCGACTTCGAGCTGGTGGTCGACGCGGCGACAGGCGGCGCGGACAAGCGCTACGACGGCCTGCCCCCGGTCGGGTTCTCGTCCATCTCCATCCCCCACGTGCCGACGGTGACGCGCACCCTGCGCCTGCCGACCGACCTGCTCGGCGCCGAGGGCGCGGCGTCGCTCGGGCACCCGCTCGACATCCTGATGCAGCGCAGCCGGGCGCCCGAGCCGCCCCGGCACGACCCCGAGCCGTTCTTCAGCCGCACCTTCCAGCTGCCCACAGCCCGGACCTTCTCGCTGTCGGGCACCGCCGAGATCAACGAGGGCGACTCCGACTACCTCATCAACCAGCTGATCGGCCTGACGCCGGCCGGCCCCCTGCCTCCCGCCCGGCCGGCGGCCGGGCCGGCGGTGGTCGTCGCCGCCAACTCCTCCACCCGCCTGGTCGGCGACCGCAGCGCCCGGGCCAACCAGGCGGTGGACGGCAACCCGCACACCGCCTGGATCGCCGAGACCGGGCCCCAGGCGGGGGAGTGGCTGAGCGTGACCCTCAACCGGGACGTCACCTTCGACCACCTCGACCTGCAGGTGGTCAACGACGGCCGCCACTCGCTGCCCTCCCGCATCACGGTCACCACCTCCTCCGGAAGCCGCACCGTCGACGTGCCCGTCCCGGCGGTCGGAGCCGGCCGGCCCCAGGGGTCCACCACGGCCGTCCCGGTCAGCTTCCCGGCCCT
The DNA here is from genome assembly GCA_021827225.1 of Actinomycetes bacterium. The sequence continues at coordinate 6,968 of JAKAXG010000141.1, forward strand.
CACCGGGCGGACGGTCAGGGTCACCGTCGACTCGGTCCGCCCGGTGAAGGCGCTCGACTACTACTCCACCTTCGCCGGCATCGAGGACACCCTCCCGGTGGGGATCGCCGAGCTGGGGTTGCCCGACGTGGTGCAGCCGCCGGCGCCGGCGGCCGTCCCGGCCGTGTGCACCGGGAAGCTGCTGCGCATCGACGGCCGGCCCGTCGACGTCGAGGTGACCGGCGCCACCAGCGCCGCCCTGGCCGGCAGGCAGCTGAGCCTGCGACCCTGCGGCAACTCCGTGGGGGGGATCCGGCTGGGCCCCGGCCCCCACACGGTGCTCACCAGCCCCCGCCTCCCCACCGGGTGGAGCATCGACCAGCTGTGGCTCGGCTCGGCGGCCGGGGGCGCGGCCGCCGCCAGCGGCGCCGTCACCACCACCGCCGCCAGCGGCGCCGTCACCACCACCGCCGCCATCCGGCCACCGGCGCCCGCCCCGGTGACGGTCGACGGGCAGAGCCGCACCTCGCTGACCGTCAGCGTGCACACGACCGGCCGGCCGTTCTGGTTGGTGCTGGGGCAGAGCTTCAACTCCGGCTGGTCCGCCACCGTCGCCCACGGCAGGAGCCTGGGCCCACCCAGGCTCATCGACGCCTTCGCCAACGGGTGGTACGTGCCGGCCGGCCCGCCGGGGGTCATGGTGGTGCACCTGACCTGGACCCCCCAGACGGTCATATGGGCGGCGCTGGGCGTCTCGGCGGCTTCGCTGATCGGCTGCACCCTGCTCGGCTTCGCCCCCGGGGCGGTGGCTCTGCGCCGCCGGCGAGGCCTCCGTAGCGGCACCGGCGACCCGCTGGTACCGCCGGGGGTCCGGTCCGGGCCGGCCTCGTGGCGGGCGCTGGCCGGGTGTCCGGAGCGCGGCGCTCCCCGGCCCGGGGCGGGCTGGCCCACCGTTCTGGCCGGCGCCGTCGGGTGGGGCCTGCTCGTCGCCTTCGTCAGCCGGCCCTCGACCGGCGCCGTGGCCGCCCTGGCCGCGGTGGTGGCGGCGCGGTGGGCCGCGGGGCGGGCGGTGTGCCGCGCCGCCGCGCTGGTCGCTTTGTCCGCGGTGGCGGTCTACGCCGTCGTCCAGCAGGTCCGTTACCGCTACTGGCCCACCATCGACTGGCCGGCCGATCTCAGCTCCGCCAACGACATCGCCTGGCTGGGCCTGGCCCTGCTCGGCTCGGACCTGGTCGGCGCCGCCCTCCGGATGCGCTCCCGGCGGGGCGTCTACTCTCGCAGCGGGATGGAGTCGAAGCGGTGACGGTGGGGAGTCTGGCCGCCGTTTCGGGCGGGGCCGCGGGACGCGAACTGCTGGGAGCGGTCATCGCCGGTCTGTCCGCCCTGCTCTACGACACCGGCTACGTCCTGGAGAAGCAGGCCCTCGGCCGGCTGCCCGAGGTCCGCCTCCACCCGGTCCACCTGCTGCGCACCGCCGGGGCGTCGCCGCGCTGGCTGGCCGGTTTCGCCGCCATGCTCGCCGGCCTGGCGCTGCAGGTGGTGGCCCTCACGCTCGCCCCCGTGTCGGTGGTCCAGCCCATCCTGGCCGGCGGGCTCATCGCCCTGGCCGCGGCCGGCTCCCTGGTCCTCGGCGAGCGGTTGAGCAGCCGGCACAAGGCGGCGCTGGGCCTGGTGCTGGCCGCCGTCCTGGCCACCGCGGCGTCCGCCGGGGGAGCCGGTTCGCTGGCCCGGGTGGTCCCGGACGGGCGGCTGGCGGTCATGGCCGTGGTGGTGGCGGCCGTCGCCGCCGTGGTGGCCCGGGGCCCCGCGGCCCGCCGGCGGGCGACATCCCCCGGCGTGGCCGG
>JAKAXG010000142.1 GCA_021827225.1 Actinomycetes bacterium
TCTGATAAAAAATGCCCCTCCGTCGATGTGGACTATGCGGCGGTGCCCGAGCGCCAGCAGGTGCTCAACAGCCAGCCGAACTCCGGCGATTTCATCCGTGACCACGCTGTCCACGTCCTGGCAGCGAACCGTCCTGCTGACGACCACCACCGGGCACGTCCGAGCCGTGCTGGCGATGAGTCCAGGTGACAGCAGCGAGCTCACCAGGATCAGGCCGCCCACCCGGAACTCGAGCATAGCCTCGAGGGCGGCTTCCTCTCGCCGCTTCCGGCGCCCGCCCGTGCTCAGCAGGGTGCGGTAGCCGCCTGTCTCAGCGGCGCCCTCGACCCCGTCGATGATCTCCGCGAAGAAGGGGTTGTGCAGGTCGTTGAGCAGGACCCCGATGGTGCGGTTGGTGCGGCTGGCCAGCGAGCGTGCTATGGCATTCGGGCGGTAGCCGAGCGCAGCTGCGGCGTCGAGGACGCGACTGCGGCTGGCGGCGCTGACCTGCGGTGACCCACGCATCACAAGCGAGACGAGAGCTCGCGACACTCCAGCCTGCCGGGCCACGTCTTCCATGGTGGCTGGACGCGTATCCCCCTTGACACCGTCCCGACGGATGGCCATGATGCGGGTATTAAATCCTTTGGAGCGCTCTAATAGCAAGGACTTGTGTCCAAACGGCGGGAGCGAGCCGTACAGCCCTTGTGGGGGGGCGAAAAGGAGGAGCGTGGGACCTATTTCGGACAGACTGGCGGCGGCGCCGATCTCTTGGGGTGTCTGTGAGGTTCCCGGGTGGGGCCAGATTCTTCCTCGGGAGCGGGTGCTGGCCGACATGGCCGAGCTGGGGTTGCGGGCGACCGAGCTCGGACCGGTTGGCTATCTGGGTCCGGACCCGTCGAGCATCCGGGCGGCCGTGCAGGGGGCGGGATTGGCGGCTGTCGGCGGGTTCGTGCCGCTCGTGCTCCACGACGTGACGGAGTGGCCGTCCTGGCGCCAGGAAGCTGAAAGGGCATCCCGGCTCATCGCCGGGAGTGGGGGCACGTTCTTCGTCACAGCGGTCATCGCCGACCCTGGGTGGGGGCGGCGCCCACCTCTCTCCGGTCAAGAGTGGCAGGCGGTCGCCGATGGCCTGGCGCGAGTGGACGAGATCTGCCGGGCCCACGGGATCCGGCAGGTGCTGCACCCGCATGCCGGAACTCTGGTGGAAACCGGACCGGACATCGATCAGGTGCTCAACCGGTCATCCGTTCTGTGGTGCCTGGACACAGGTCACCTCGCCATTGGCGGAGTCGACCCCGTGGCCTTCGCCCGCTCGCACGCCGCCCGGATCGGGCTGGTGCACCTGAAGGACGTCAACCTCTCTGTGGCCGAGAGGATGGCGGCAGACGGTCTGTCGCTCCGGGAAGCCACCGTCCAAGGGCTCTTCTGCCCCTTGGGGCGGGGCGACCTGGAGGTGGCGGCTGCGGTGGAGGAACTCGAAAAGGCCGGCTACCCGGGGTGGTACGTCCTCGAGCAGGACACCGTGATCGCCGAGCGCGTGAGTCCCACCTCGGTCCGGCCTGCTCAGGACGTCGACATCAGCATTGAGTACCTCCGTCGACACTTCGGGTCCCCGGGCGAAGTCGGATAGATGTCGATGGGCGAGCCGGCTGTACCGGACCTGCTCACGGTCGGACGAATCAGTGTCGACCTGTACTCGACCGAACCAGGTGTCGGCTGGGACGAGGTGTCCATGTTCGCCAAGTCCACAGGAGGAAGCGCCACCAACGTGGCGGTGGCTGCAGCCCGCCTCGGTCATCACGCCGCCGTGCTCACGAAGGTGGGAGCGGACCCGTTCGGCGCGTTCCTGCGCCGGCGGCTCGAGGCCTTGGGGGTGGACACCCGTTTCGTCGGTGTTCACCCAGAGCTGCGCACCCCGCTGGCTTTCGCCGTGCTGGATCCACCCGACGACCCTCAGCTGCTGTTCTACCGGGAGCCGACGGCCCCGGATCTCACCATCGAGATGGCCGATGTGGACCCCACTGTCGTCGCGAACGCGTCGGTGGTGTGGGTCACCGGAACGGGCATGTCGGCCGAGCCCAGCGCCTCGACGACACTGGAGATCCTGCGCCGACGAGCCCGCCGGCGGCACACCGTCGTCGATCTCGATTTCCGTCCGTCGCTGTGGACCAGCCGGACAGCCGCCGAGCGCAGGATAGGTTCGCTGTTGAGTTTCGCCACGGTTGCCGTCGGCAACTGCCAGGAGTGCGAAGTGGTGGTCGGTACGGCCGATCCGTCCCGGGCCGCTGACCGGCTGCTGGCCGCAGGGGTGGACATGGCGGTGGTGAAGCAGGGAGGCGCCGGCGTGCTGGTCGCCACCTCCGGCCGGCGGCAGCTGGTCCCGCCGCGGAAGGTGCCGGTCGTGTGTGGGCTGGGAGCTGGCGACGCCTTCGGTGGGGCTCTGGTCCACGGCCTTCTCCGGGGATGGGATCCCGTCCGCGCCGTGACGTTCGCCAACGCCGCTGGGGCGCTGGTGGCATCGCGGGTCCTCTGCGCCGACGCCATGGGCACGGCCGAAGAGATCTCCGAGATCATGGGGAGTGCCGGTGGAACTGTCTGACGCGTCGCTCGTCCGCCTGGCCGAGGTCCGGCTCCGGGATCCGGATTCGATTATCTCCGCCCTCCTCGAGCGCAGGCGCCGCCGGGTCCTTGCGCCGGACGGCCTTCTCTTCATCGTCGCCGCCGACCACGCCGCGCGCGGCGCCCTAGCAGCCGGAACGGATCCGGTCGCCATGGGTGACCGCCTCGATCTGATACGTCGCCTGGCCACGGCTCTCGAGCACCCGCGAGTCGATGGAGTCCTCGGCAGCGCCGACATCATCGAGGATCTGGCTCTGCTCCGGGTCCTCGACGACAAGATCGTCCTGGGCACGATGAACCGGGGAGGCATCCCTGGGGCCGCGTGGGAGATGGATGACCGGATGACCGCCTACGACGCAGAGCATCTCGATCGCTGCGGCCTCGACGGTGGCAAGATCCTGCTACGGATCGATCTCGACGACCCTGGAACCGTGCGGACGCTGGAGGCGGCCGGCCGGGCCGTCACGGAACTCTCCGATCGCAAGCTGATCGCCATGTTGGAACCTCTGCCATACAGCCGACGAGCCGACGGGCGGTCCGTGTTCGACAGCCGTGCCGGCCGCGTCACGCAGGCTGTCGCCGTCGCCAGCGGGCTGGGAGCATCCTCCACCCGCACATGGTTGAAAATTCCTGTCGGCCCCGGCACCCGGGAGGCCCTGTCGGCCACGACCTGCCCCACCCTGCTGATGGGAGGTCCACTTGCCCAGGATCGACGGAAGGCGCTGTGCTCGTGGGCCGAGGCATTGGCGCACCCGCACTGCCGGGGTCTCGTGGTGGGCAGGAACGTGTTGTACCCGCCGGACGGGGATGTGGCTGCTGCAGTCGACGCCATCGCCGCAATAGTCACCGCCGAAGCGGAGCGATCATGAGCCCCGCCCGCCGACTCCACCACCCTCACGGCTCGCTGTCGACAGACGGCTTGGAAGTAGATCTGGGCCCTGAAGAAGCCGGATGGACGTTCAGCGGACTGCGGGTTGCCACAGTTGATGCGGGTGGTCAGCTTGGCGTGTCCACCGCCGACTTCGAGATGGCGGTGCTACCGCTGGCGGGTGCCCTCGACGTCGAGGCCGGCGGGCGATCGTGGCGCTTACATGGACGAAAAGATGTCTTCTCGGCCGTCACCGACTGGCTCTACCTCCCCCCGGAGACCGACGCTCGTATCGCGTCCGCGCAGGGATGCCAAGTGGCCCTGCCGTCGTCGCGAGCCAGTCGCCGCTTCCCGGCGGTCTACGTACCCTCGTCCGAGGTCCCGGTGGAAGTGCGCGGAGCCGGGCCCGCTACCCGTCAGGTCAACAACTTCATGGCGCCGGACGTCTTCGACGGAGCCGATCGGCTCATGTGCGTCGAGGTCCTCACACCGGACGGGAACTGGTCGTCGTACCCCCCTCACAAGCATGACGATTCGCCCGAGTGCCCGGTGAACAACGAGGAGATCTACTACTTCCAGGTGGGAGCCCTCGCCGCCGCGGAGCCAGCGGAAGGCTTCGCCATGCACCGCACTTATACCGGAGACGGTCAGATAGACGAGAACGTGATCATCCGCCACGGTGACGTCTTCTGCATCCCGCGTGGCTATCACGGGCCGTCCATCGCCGCACCCGGCTACCCGCTCTACTACCTGAACGTGCTGGCCGGCCCCGGCGGTGATCGGAGTATGGCCTTCTGCGACGACCCGTCCCATCACTGGGTGCGAGACGCCTGGGAGGGAATGGAGCCCGATCCCCGCTGTCCTATGACCCCCGGGGCTTGGGGCGGGCCTTGAGCGGCGGACCCGTTCGGATGACCACCGCCGAGGCCATCGTACGATGGGCGGGGGCGCAGCGTACGCGGATAGAGGGAGACGAGGTTCCCCTCTTCCCCGGTGTGTTCGCCATATTCGGTCACGGCAACGTCACCTGCCTCGGGCATGCCCTCCAGGAAGCCGGTGCTCTCCTGCCCACCTGGAGGGGCCAGAACGAACAGGGCATGGCCCTGGCCGCGGTGGCCTACGCCAAGGCCAAGCGGAGGCGCCAGGTGATGATATGCGCGTCGTCGATCGGCCCGGGTGCGTTGAACATGGTCACCGCTGCCGGAGTGGCCATGGCCGACCGGCTGCCTCTGCTCCTCCTGGCCGGTGACACCTTCAGCAGCCGGGGACCGGACCCGGTCCTGCAGCAGGTCGAGCACCCGGGCATCCCGTCGATCACGGCCAATGACGCCTTTCGCGCCGTCGTCCGGTTCTGGGATCGCATCACCCGCCCCGACCAGCTGTTGCAGTCCCTTCCCCAGGCCCTGCGGGTACTTCTCGACCCTGCGGAATGCGGGCCGGTGCTTCTCGCCCTGCCCCAAGACGTCCAGGCCGACGCATTCGACTTCCCCGCCGAACTCTTCCAGCCTACCGTTCACGTCTGTCCGCGGGCCCGCCCGGATCGGAGTGAACTGAAGGCGGCGGCAAGCATCTTGCGCTTCGCTCGGAGGCCGCTCCTAGTAGCGGGAGGCGGTGTGCACTACTCCCTGGCGGAGGAGGAGCTGGCCCACTTCGCAGAGCGCCACGGGATCCCCGTCGCCGAGACGATGGCCGGCCGGTCCAGTCTGGTCGCGGGACACCCCCGCTGGGCCGGCCCCATCGGGGTCACCGGTTGGTCGAGCACCAACTCTCTCGCCGCCGCCGCCGACGTGATCCTCGCTGTCGGCACGCGCCTCGGGGACTTCACCACGGGGTCGTGGACGGTGTTCGCCTCCGAAGGTGCCCGGATGATCGGGTTGAACGCCGCCCGCTTCGACTCGATCAAGCATGGCTCTCAGCCGCTCGTCTGTGACGCCATGGTCGGGCTGGAGGAGCTGAGTGCGGCGCTGGGCGGATGGAAGGCCGAGCCCGAGTGGGCCGAGAGCGCCCAGCGGGCCACCAGCAGCAGTAAAGATGAGATCCGGCTTCGGAGTAACCCGGACACCGCGAAACCGACCTACGCCCAGGTCGTCGCGGCGGTCAACAGGCTGGCCACCGCCGAGGACTACGTGGTGACCGCGGCCGGCGGCCTCCCGGGTGAGCTGAACGCCAACTGGCTCGCGTCCGGAATAGCGACCTTCGATTGTGAGTACGGCTTCTCGTGCATGGGCTACGAGATCTCGGGAGGCTGGGGCGCCCGCATGGCCCGTGACGGCGGCCAGGTATTCGTGCTGGTCGGGGACGGTTCATATCTCATGTTGAACAGCGACCTCTACAGCTCGGTTCTGTACGGACAAAAGATGATCGTCGTGGTCTGTGACAACGGTGGTTACGCGGTCATCGAGCGGCTGCAGACGGAGCAGGGCGGGGTGTCCTTCAACAACATGCTCGACGGGGTGGGCGCGGGAGCATCAGTGCGGGCTGATTTCTCGGCCCACGCCGCGTCGATGGGGTGCCTGTCCGAAACCGTGACCGATCTGGCCGGGCTGGAAGAGGCACTCGGCCGGGCCCGGCATGCGGACCGCACGTCGGTAATCGTGATCGAGACCGACCCGGACAAGTGGTCCGGGGGCGGATCCTTCTGGGAGGTGGGGGTGCCTGAGGTGAGCGTGCGGAGCGAGGTGCGGGAGGCCCGATCCAGGATGGATCTGGCAAAGAAGGCCCAGCGCCTGGGGTACCTGTAGTGAGGCCCGCTGGGGTTCTGCCGGTGTTGAGAGTCGGCGTGGTCGGTCTGGGCCGCATCGGCCGGATGCACGCCGAACTCCTCAAGAGCCGGGTGCCGGGGGCGGTACTCGCCGCAGTCGCCGACACCCGGGCGGAACTTGCATCGGGGGTGGCGACCTCGCTGGGGACCGAGTCGATGGATCCTCGGCGGCTCGTCTCCAGCCCGGACGTGGATGTCGTGGCGATCTGCTCTCCCACCGACACCCACGTCGAGCTGATCGTGGAGGCCGCCGCGGCAGGAAAGGCCGTGTTCTGCGAGAAACCCGTCGCGCTGGATCTGGCCGAGGTGGACCGCGGCCTGGCCGCGGTGCGGACGGCGGGCGTTCCGTTCATGGTGGGGTTCAACCGGAGGTTCGATCCCGCCCACGCCGCCGTTCGCGCCGCGGTCGCGCGCGGTGAGGTGGGCGAGCCCCACCTGGTGAGAATATCCAGCCGTGACCCTGCTCCCCCGCCGGCCTCGTACGTCGAGTCGTCGGGGGGGATCTTCCTGGATATGACGATCCACGACTTCGACATGGCCCGCTTCCTGACAGACAGCGAGGTGGTCGAGGTGTTCGCTCAGGGCGCCGTGCGGATAGACCCCCGTCTCTCCGCTCTCGGAGATCTCGACACGGTCACAGTGTTGTTGGTGCACAAGAGCGGTTGCCTCACTGCCATCGACAACAGCCGCCGGGCCGTGTACGGCTTCGACCAGAGGGTGGAGGTGTTCGGCTCGAGGGGGCTGGCGGCGTCGAGCAACCCGCTCACGTCGACGAGCACAGTGCTCACGTCCGACGGAGCCCGTCTGCCCAGACTGCCGCAGTTCTTCTTGGACCGCTACCTGTGCTCCTACATACGGGAATGGCGGGCCTTCGTGGAGGCCGTGACAGGGGGAAGAGAGTGCCCGGTCGGCGCTTACGACAGCCGCGCTGCCCTGGTGATCGGGATGGCCGCCAGCGTTTCGGTGCAGGAGCACCGGCCTGTGCGAGTGGTCCTGGGCCCGGGCGCGGAGGCGGAAGGAGACGAGGCGCTCGAAACCAGTCCAGACCGCAGATGACACGGCGAGGAGCTGGGCGCCGGCAGGAGTCCAGGGCCTGGACAGCTCCGTTCGGCTAGCGTGCAGCACGAGCTGAAGCTCGCGGCTATCCGCGGCGGGCACCGGAGTGCATGGCAGAAGGGGCAGAGTTGAACCAGGGCAGATACGTCGACGGCATCCTGCGGGTCGTCCCCACCTTCGCGGCGGCCGGGGCCATCGTGTGCACGCTGTGCCTGGGCGCCGGCCCGGCCGTGGCGTCCGGTAACGGCGCCTCCAAGGGGGGCGGCCCGACAGGCGGTGGCGGGTCGTCCACCAGCTTCACCGTGTCGCTGGCCAAGACGACCGTAGCCGTGGACAACTGGAGCAGCTACACCCAGTCGCAGCTCTCCCCGCTGGTCCAGTATGCCGACAGGGGAATGGCCACGGCCGACCCGCTGCACAAGCGGGTGGCCGGGGAGATGGAGAACGGCGACCGGGTGGTGATCACCCAGTACGGCATCTACTGGCTGGACATCGTGCGCCGGGGCGGCCTCCTGTCGGGCGTGTGGCCCATCGTCTCCACGGCCAACGGGCCCAACTTCCAGTACATGCCCTCCGGCAACGAGTGGGAACCCAACTCGCTGCTTCCGGGTGCGACCGCCAACAACAGCGCCATCTACGATCTCGGCCAGGGCCTCAACGTGCTGGCCACCGGTGGGGTCGACGGCAGCTGCACCGCCGGTGTCGGCACGTTCGTGATCGGCAACTCCGACAACTGCGGCATGGCCGAGGGTCCGCTCACCAGCTCGTTCACCACGTCCACCAGCGGCGCCGACCACCTCTACACCTTCAGCGGGACCCTCTACCAGGAGGGCACCGCCCACGACACGGTGATGGTCGACGCGGCGGGCGACCAGGCTCAGATGAACTTCAGCCTGACCTACGACTTCCACGACTACACCGACACCGCGACCGACTACGGCACCGGCAACGGTCCGGCGGACCAGCGGGTGCTCACCCACCTCACGCTCACCCCCACAGCGCCCATAGATCTCAGCACCCTCGTCGTGGCCGGCACCTCCGATCAGGGCGGCGCCAGCTATCCCTACCGGGCCTACGACTACTCGAACGTCGGACGCACCTACTACTACCCGAGCAGCTCCACTCCCTGCGGGCCGACCACCTTGGCGGCGGACACCGTCGGTGCCGTCTGCGAGGGGTCGCCGGCGCCCAACCAGTGGATCTCGGAGCCCAACACCCTGCCCACCACCCTCTCAGAGGGCGACTTCGTGACCGAGAAGCAGACCTCCACCGTCGGCGACACGACCGACCGCGAGCTCACCGTCATGCTCCCCCTCACCTCCGCCTACCGGCTCCCCGAGCGGATCGACCACATCTGGAACGAGGGCCTCGATGTCAGCTCCCTCGACGTGGACTACTTCAACGGAGAAAACGTGAGCGTGGCGGCCGGCGCCTCTCTCGACCTGGGATTCGACATGCAGACGGTGCCCCACCCCTAGCGAGCGCCCGTGGCGTT
>JAKAXG010000143.1 GCA_021827225.1 Actinomycetes bacterium
GGTATTCGTTGGCCACCATTGTCAACGAGCCGTCGACGTGGAAGCTGGCGGCTCCCGGGGCCCTGAACGGGGTTATTTCGATGGGTTCGCTCAACCCGAACAATCCCAAGACCAAGCAGTTGGACACCATGCTGACCGCCGCCTACGGGAAGGGATTCTCCATGACGGCGTTCGATGCCAACGCCTGGGACACCGTGCAGATCATGAAGCAGGCCATGGTGGCGTCGGGCAACCCGGACAACACCCAGAAGGTCAACCAGTCCATGCAGTCCATTTCGTCCTACACCGCGTCATTCGGCCAGCCTGGGTATACCCTCAGCTTCTCCCCGACGAAGCACTCCGGGGCGAACGGTCTGTGTGGGCTGGTGCTCGAGCAGTTCGGAGCCAATAACAAGCCCGACACGGCCTTCTCGAAGTACCAGCCTTCCTGCAGCTGACGTGAGTGATCTGCAGCTCTGGATCTCGGCGATCGAGGTTGGTTGCTTCTTCGGTCTGCTGGCGCTCTCGTACTTCGTGGTCCTGGCCGGAACGGGATTCTTCAACTTCGCCATCGGCACCTACGCCATGGTTGGAGGGCTGTGCGCCACGTGGCTCGTGATCAACCACGGGTTCAATCTCTGGCTCTCGGTGCTACTGGCGATGGCTGCGGCGATCCTCCTGGCGGTCGTCACGGAATTGGTGGTGGTCCGACCGGTCCAGCGACGATCCGAGGGAAGCGAGCTGCCGGCGCTGGTGGCCGTCACGGCGGTCCTGTTCGCGATACAGCAGCTGGCCGGTGTCGTCTTCGGCTACACCACCCTTCCGGGGCAGGGCCTGTGGAACTTCCAGCCCATCCAGATCGGATCGGCGATCCTGGTCCCGTCTGCGCTGGTCCTCATGGTGGCCACCGTCGTGATCTTCGGTCTGGTGGCGACCTGGGTGCGCTTCACCAGGACCGGGAGGGTGCTGCGAGCTGTAGGTGACAGCCGGGAATCGGCCTCCCTTCTCGGGCTACCGGTGAGCCGGATCAGGATCCTCGGGTTCGCTCTCTCGGGCCTACTGGCAGGTGTCGCCGGCCTGCTGTTCGCCCCGAAAGCCGGAGTCAGCTCGTCCAGCGGGCTTGACTGGGCTCTCAGCGGCTTCCTGGCCCTGGTGGTCGGGGGCACCGCGTCGGTGTGGGCTCCCCTGGTCGGGGGACTCATCCTGGGGATCCTGCAGATATTCATCCCCTTCTACTTCGGCGGGAACTCGCTTCCGTATCTGCTCCTGGCGCTGGCGATCGTGTTCTTCGCCTTCCGTCCTCAAGGCATCTTCGATCGTACGGTCAGGGTATGACGCTCCGTTTCGCTGTCGGGAAGAAGCCGCGCCGGGGCATCCGGCGCATGTCGGAGGCCAACAGCTCACTGGCGCTCGGCGTGGTGGCGGCCATAGGTGTGCTCGTCTGGGTGGGGGTGAACGGCTACCGCCAGACGCTGCTGGTGACGGCAGCCACCTACTCGCTCATCGCTCTGGGGATGTACGTGCCGTTCGTGCTGGCCGGTTCACTCTCGCTCGCCTACGGCGCGTACGCGAGTATCGGCGGGTACGCCGTAGCCCTGATATCCACGAAAACAGGAGCACCGCTTTGGGTGGGATGGTTGATCGGGCCTGTGGTTGCGGCCGTGGCCGCCGCCATCCTGGGTCTGGCTACCCGCCGGCTGTCGGGTTTCTACCTGGTAGCGGTCACATTGCTCTTCAGCGAGGCCTTCCAGCACTACATGAGCAACTCTTCCCTGGCCGGCGGAGATGCCGGACTGGCCAGGTTCAGGGTGCTGGACCTGTTCGGCTGGGTTCCGTCGTTCAACCAGTTGATCGTGGTCACCGCGGTCCTCGTGTGTCTGGCCGCCTTCCTTCTGAACCGGCTCCGTCTCAGCCCGTGGGGGATGGTGGTCCGCTCGATGAGGGAGGTGCCCGCCGCCGTCGAGGCTACCGGGGCCAGAGTGCCGACCCTCAGCTTGGTGGCCCTGGCCATCGGTGCGGGAGTCGGCGCTCTTGGTGGCGCCCTCTTCACCCAGATGGTCGGCTCGATCCAGCCGGGGACCTTCACCCTGAACGTCGTCTTCCTGGCCATATTCATGCCGATCATCGGGGGGAGCGGAACGCCATGGGGGGCGGTCCTGGGGGCCCTCATCGTGGTGGAGCTGACGCTGAACCTGCCCTCCCTCCATACAAGCGGCACGCTCCTGGTGGCACTTGGCGTGCTGGCCATCATGCTGCTGGCGCCGAGAGGGGTCCTGGGCTATCTCGACACGGGCCGGAAGCATCTCCAGCGGACTGTCTCAGCGTCAGGAGGCCGTCGTGGAGGCTGAGGCGCAGGTGCTCCTGGAGGGTGAGGGCGTCGGGAAGCGCTACGGCGGGGTAGTCGCTCTGGCCGACGTGTCGCTTCGACTCTGCAAGGGTGAGATCCTCGGTCTGGTCGGGCCGAACGGAGCGGGCAAGACCACCCTGGTCGATGTCATCTCCGGGGTTCAGAGCGCCAACTCGGGGAGTCTCCGGCTTCAGGGCAGGCGGCTCTCGGGCCCTGCCTCGCGGAGAGCGGGACTGGGATTGGCCCGCACCTTCCAATACCCCCAGCTCGCCCTGGATCTCACTCTTGCCGAGAACCTGATGGTCGGCAGGGTCGGCCGCAACCATCGTTCGGTCGGGGGGATGCTCCTCAGTGCTGTACGGGGAGCGCTGTGGGCGGCGGACCGGGCCGACGTGGCGGCAGTCGAGTCCATCGCCGCGGAGCTGAACCTCGACCGCCTGGATCGCCTGGCCCGGGAACTGACACTCGGCGAGCAAAGGCTCCTCGAGGTCGGTCGGGCGCTCGCCCAGGACCCGCTGGTCCTGCTGCTCGACGAACCGTTCGCCGGCTCGGACAGGAACGGTGTCGAGGGGATCGTGGATGTGATCCACCTAGTGCAGAGCCGTGGTCACGGCATCATCCTGGTCGACCACAACGTAGATCTGGTCTCGTCTCTCGCCCAGAGAATGATGCTGCTGGACCGGGGCCGGGTGGCCTTCGACGGGGACCCCGCGGTGTGCATTGCCAGTCCGGAGATGAAACGCGTCTACTTCGGAGCTGGGGACCTCGACCATGTCAGCTGAACTGCGAACTGAGGCGTTGACCGTTCGCTACGGCCATGCGGTCGCTGTCTCCGACGCGTCGATCACCGTCCCAGGTGGAGCGGTGACCGCACTCGTGGGTCCGAATGGCGCGGGGAAGTCCAGCTTGCTGCTTGCCGCCTATGGTTCGGTGGCTGCATCCGGGAGGGTCTTGCTGGACGGTGAGGACCTGAGCCGTCTGCCGCCCATATCCCGAGCTCGCGGTGGTGTAGCACTGGTCCCGCAGGGTCGCAGGCTCTTCCCCAGGTTGAGTGTCAAGGACAACCTCCGGGTGATGGCGGAGACCCTCCGCCTGCCGGCAAGCTGTGTGGACGAGGCTCTTGACCGGTTCCCGAACTTGAGAGAACGGGTGCGGGTTCCTGCCGGCGTTCTTTCCGGTGGCGAGCAGCAGATGCTGGTCGTTTCCCGGGCGCTCATGGGTTCGCCTCGGGTGCTGCTGCTAGACGAGATGGTGACCGGTCTGGCACCGCGCATCATCCTGGAACTGGCCGAGACCGTCAAGGAACTGGCCCGGTCGGGAGTAGCCGTACTGCTGGCCGAACCGACCATCGGAATACTCAGCCCGACCGTGACCCGCGGGTACGTGCTGGTGCGGGGCCAGGTGGCGGCTTCCACAGAAGACGGAGGAGTCTCACTGGAAAAGGCCTACCAGAGCGCGCTCGGCATCCAGCTGCGGTCCGATGCCGAGCCGTCCGGCCGCCGAGCCGAGGAAACAGAACCGGGAGCCACCTCCCCGCCATAGCCATCGAGAGTCGCGTCTTGCGGACCTTCCGTATTTGCACAAATATCTAGAAGATAGGGAGGGATGACCATGGATAGACGCGGGGGATTGGAAGTCTGGGCTCCGTCGGTGACACCGCCGCTGGGGGTGGACCTGTCCGATGAGCAGGCGCTGGCCTGCGCCTTCCGGATCCTGGCCCACGACGGCTTCGCCGAGAACCTGGCCGGTCACATCACCTGGCAGCGCGAGGACGGCGGCGGCATGCTCGTCAACCCCTGGGGCCTGTGGTGGGCGGAGATCAAGGGGTCAGACATCTGCGAGGTGGACGCCGACGGGCGGGTGACCGCCGGGAAGTGGGACGTCACCCCCGCCATCCACATCCACACCGAGCTGCACCGGAGCCGGCCCGACGCCAGGGTGGTCATCCACAACCATCCCTTCTGGGTCACCGTGCTGGCGGCGGTGGGCATGCTGCCGGACCTGCTGCACCAGACCGGGAGCATGTTCCTCCACGACCTGCGGATGGTGCACGAGTACACCGGGGAGGTGGACAGCCCCGAGCTGGGCGCCGACCTGGCGGCCAGGATCGGCGACGCGCCGGTGGCCATCCTGGCCAGCCACGGGGTGATCGTCACCGGTGCCAGCCTGGCCGAGGCGGTGTACCGGGCGGCGAGCATCGACCGGGTGTGCCGGCTGGCGTACTACGTGCACGTGATGGGCCGGGACCCGCTGGCCATCCCGCCCGGCCTGATGAAGGGGATGAAGGAGTCCCTGCTCGAACGAGCGGTGGACGTGTACTGGGCGGGAGCGGTGAGGCTGCTGCTGCGCCGGGAGCCCGACGTCCTCTCGTGAGGGCGGCGTAGACACAGGGGGTCAACGAGTTGCGTTCACTGGAGGACATGGCGAGCGACCGCTCCTTCACCACCGCCGGGAGGGACGGGAGCCGGTCGGTCACGTTCCTGCCCGAACCGCCCAGGGCGAAGAGGCGGTACCTGCTCATCTCGGCCGACGACCACATCGTCGAGCCGCCCGACACCTTCGAAGGGCGGGTGCCGGCCCGCCTGGCGGAGCGGGCGCCCCGGGTGGTGGAGCGGCCCGACGGCGGACAGGTCTGGGTCTACGACGGTCAGGAGCTGCCCAACGTGGGGTTCAACGCGGTCATCGGCCGGCCGGTGTCGGAGTACGGCTTCGAGCCGGTCCGCTTCGACGAGATGCGCCGCGGGGCGTGGGACATCGAGGCCCGGATCGCCGACATGGACCTGAACGGGGTGTACGCGTCGCTGAACTTCCCGTCGTTCCTGCCCGGCTTCGCGGGCCAGCGGCTGCAGCTGCTCACCCCCGACCGGGACCTGGCCATGGCCTCGGTGCGGGCCTGGAACGACTGGCACCTCGAGGCGTGGGCCGGCCCGCACCCGGACCGGATCATCGCCTGCCAGATCCCGTGGCTGCTCGATCCCGAGGTGGGGGCGGCCATGATCCGGCAGAACGCCGAGCGGGGGTTCAAGGCGGTCACCTTCCCGGAGTCCCCGGCCGGCCACGGCCTGCCGACCATCCACTCCGGCTACTGGGACCCGCTGATCGAGGCCTGCGCCGAGACCGGGACGGTGATCAACCTGCACATAGGGTCGTCGGGGGCGTCGCCGGCCACCACCGACGACGCCCCGCCGGACGTGACCGGGGTCCTGTTCTTCGGTTACGCCATGTACGCCGCGGTGGACTGGCTCTACTCGCTCTACCCGCTGCGCTTCCCGGATCTGAAGATCTGCCTGTCGGAGGGCGGCATCGGCTGGGTGGCGGCGCTGATGGACCGGCTGGACCACATGCTCAGCTACCACGACATGTACGGCACGTGGAAGTCGGACCTGACCCCGGCCGAGGTGCTGAAGCGGAACTTCTGGTTCTGCGCCGTGGAGGACCCGTCGGCGTTCGTGCAGAAGGACCGCATCGGGGTGGAGAACATCCTGCTGGAGCAGGACTACCCCCACTGCGATTCCACCTGGCCCCGCACCCAGGACGTCGCCGAGCGCCAGGTGGGCCATCTCCCCGCGGCCGACATCACCCGGATCACCTGGCAGAATGCGGCGGAGCTGTACCGGCATCCCGTCCCGATGGAAGTGCAATCTGACCCAGACGCCTACTGACGACTACGGCCGCAACGGCAGGGAAGGACTCGAGCCCGCGGCGGCCGGCGCCCTGCGGGGTCAGCGGGTGGCCGAACTGGTCGCCGACATCCTTCGTCAGCGGATCATCACCGGCCAGTTGGCCGACGGCGACCTGCTGCCCAAGGAGGCGGACCTGCGGACCAGCTTCCCGGTCAGCAAGCCGTCGCTGCGGGAGGCTATGAGGATCCTCGAGGCGGAGGGCCTGATCCGGGTGCGCCGGGGCAACGTGGGCGGTGCCGTGGTGCACCGGCCGACCTCGGACAACGTGGCCTACACGCTCGCCCTGGTGCTGTCGGCCAACCGGTCGGCGATCCCCGAGGTGGCCCGGGCCATCCGGGAGTGCGAGCCGGCGTGCGCGGCCCTGTGCGCCGAGCGGCGGGACCGCCGCCGGCAGGTCGTGCCCCGGCTGCGGGCCCTGCAGAAGGAGGCGATGGACTCCGTCGGGGATCTCTTCGCCGCCACCAGCCTGTCCCGCCAGTTCCACGAGGCCATCGTCGCCCTGTGCGGGAACGAACCTCTGATCGTCATCATCGGCGCCCTGGAGAAGCTGTGGTCCAGCCATGAGCGGGGCTGGGCCGACCAGTCCCGCCACAGCGGGGCGGTGCCCGTCGAGGAGCGCCGGGCGGCGCTCGAGACCCACGCCGAGATGATCGACCTGATCGCCGCCGGCGAGGCCGACGCCGTCCGCGAGCTCAGCCGCCGCCATCTCGAGGCGGTCCAGCCCTACCCGAGCTCCGGCCCGGCGGTGGACCTGGCCGTGCTGCGGGAGCAGATGGGCTAGAGCGCCGGCGGGTCCGCCTCGGGCTCGGCCACGACCACGATCCCGCTCGGCGCGTCCATCAGTTCCAGCGTTCGGCGGGCGGCGTCGGCCACGTGGATCCGCGGGAGAGGCGGGACCCGCCCGGTGCCGGAGTAGGTCCCCGGGCCGTAGAACATCCCGTAGCGGACGACCACGCCCCCGGCGTCGAGGACCAGCCGCTCGTGCTCGGCCACGGCCTCGCCGGCGCCCGGTGGGGTCCAGGCGATGCTCTGGGCCACGAAGCGGGGGGCACCGGAGCGGCGAGCCGCGGCGAGGAGGTTACGGGTGCCCTCGGTGCGGATCCGGTTGTTGCGCGCCGCGAAATCCGGGATGCGGTCGGCCTCGTCGGGCAGGTCGGTCAGCTGGTGCATGACCAGGTCGGGGCGGAACCCGGCCACGGCAGCGGCCAGAGCCGGCAGGTCGTACACGTCGCACACGACGGGGTGGGCCCCTTTGTCCGAGAGCTCGGCCAGCCGGTCGGGGGAGCGGGTCATCCCCGCCACCTCGTGGCCGGCGGCCAGGAGCAGGGGCAGCAGCTGCCGGCCGATGACCCCGGTGGCGCCGGCCAGGAACACCCGCATCAGCCCAGGCCGCGGTACACGGCGGCGGCCAGGTCGGCGGCCCTGGTGTCCTCCGGGTCCAGGCGCATGCGGTTCATGACGTAGCCGAAGCCGACCTGCGCCGCCGGGTCCCCGAACCCCAGCGAACCCCCGGCACCGCCGTGTCCGAACGCCCCCGGCCGGCACGCCGGCGGCAGAGACGGTCCGACCATGTAGCCGAGCCCGAACGCGGTCGGCACGGTGAGGATCCGGTCGGGGCCCTCCGCCTCGGTGGCGGCCGCGGCGGCGACGGTGCCGGGAGCGAGCAGCCGCAGGCCGTCCACCTCGCCGACGCAGGCGGCGTAGAGCCGGGCCAGCGAGCGGCCGTCGGTGATCATCCCGGAGGAGGGGATCACCGCGGACCGGATCCGGGGGGTGTTCCACATCTCGTCGTAGTGGAACAGCCCGGACGGCCCGGTGAACACCCGGGCCTGGAGGGACCCGGGGCCGAACAACTCGACCAGGTCCACTGCGAGCGGCTCGGGGGGCAGCAGCCGGGCGCAGCGGTCCTGCTCGGCGGTGGGCATCCCCAGCCACAGGTCCAGGCCCAGCGGCTCCGCCACCCGCGATCGCAGGGCCTCCGGCGGTTCCTGGCCGGTCACCCGCCGCACCAGCTCGCCGGTGAGCCACCCGAAGCTGCGCATGTGGTAGCCGTGGTCGGATCCCGGCTCCCACTGCGGGGCGGAGGCGGCCAGGGCCTCGACGATCGGTTCCCACGCCAGCGCCTGGTCCAGGCTGAAATCACCGTCGATGGCGGCCAGCCCGGCCTGGTGGGACAGGAGCTGCCTGACGGTGACGGCCTCCTTCCCCGACGCCTCGAAGCCGCGCCAGTACCGGGCGACCGGCTGGTCCGGGTCGACCCGGCCGTCCTGGATCAGCAGGTTCACCAGGGTGGCCATCACCCCCTTGGAGCAGGAGAACACCCCGACGACGGTGTCCCCGCTCCAGGGACGGCCGGCGGCGGGATCGGCCGTACCGGCCCACAGGTCGACCACGGGACGGCCGCCGGCGTAGACGGCCACGTTGGCGCCGACGTCACCCTGGCGCTCGAAGTTGGCGCGGAACACGTCCGCCACGGGGCCGAAACCCGGCTCGGCGAACCCGTAAAGATCCATGGCCGCCGACAGTAACCCGGGCCGTCCCGGTCAGGCCGGGACCGGTTCGCCCCGCCGCCAGGCCAGCACCGCCCCGATACCGAGCGCCCCGACGACCACGTCGACGACGGTCATGATCTGGTAGTCGGACCGCTGGCCGCAGGGCCGCCCGTTGAGCGGGTAGGCGGTGGTGGCCGGCCCGCGGACGTAGCCCGCCCCGAACGGGGCTCCGCAGGCGTAGGACACGTCCTGGGGCGCCACCCCGGTCGG
>JAKAXG010000144.1 GCA_021827225.1 Actinomycetes bacterium
GCCCGGCCGTCCTCGAGGAGCATCACGACCACCGTCGGGGCCGCGCACATGTGGGTGATGCCATCGGATGCGAGGGCCTGCCACGCCGCCGAGGGGATGACCTGGCGCATGCAGACGTGCTTGGCTCCCGCGGCGGTCACCGCCCACGTGTAGGCCCAGCCGTTGCAGTGGAACATGGGCAGGGTCCACAGGTAGGCGCTGCTCACCGTCAGCCCGGCCTCGGCGATCACTCCCAGCGAGTGCAGGTACGCCCCCCGGTGGGTGGTCATCACCCCTTTCGGCCGGGACGTGGTACCCGACGTGTAATTGATCGAAAGCAGGCTGCGCTCGTCGGCCGGGCGGCTGAGACCTGACGGGCTGGCCGAGTCGACCGCCTCGTTCCACTGGTCGTCAACACCGCCGGTCCACACGACCTGCGGGGCGCCGGCTCCCATCGCCGCCAGCGCCGCCTCGAGAACCTCCCGGTACATGTCGTCGGCGACGACCAGCGAGGCGCCCGAGTGGTCGAGGATGTAGGCGTAGTCGCCCGACGACAGCCGGGTGTTCATCGGCACCAGCACCGCCCCTGATCCGGGCACGGCGTAGTGCAGCTCCAGAAGCGCCGGCGTGTTCGGCAGCAGCGCGGCCACCCGGTCCCCGTCACGGATCCCGTACTCGCCGGCAAGCAACCCTCTGGCCCGCTCCACTTTCGCCAGGTGCTGCGCGAAGTCGGCCACGTCATCGCCGTCCTGGACCGCCGGCCGGTCGGCCCAGACCTCGGCGCTGCGCAGCAGGAAGCTGATCGGCGAGAGCGGCTGGTCAGCCACCGGGACAGGTTCTTCCGCGGTCACAGCCGCAACTTACTCCCCGCCCTGCCCGGTGTCCGCCGGCGAGGCTGTGACCGGTGGGGGCCGTTCAGTCGTTGATTCCGCAGTACAGCTGGACGTCACCGGTTGCCTGGTTGGCGGAGGCGGTCTGCAGCGGGGCCAGACTCTTCTGGCTGACAGCCTGGTCCGCCGCCGTCTTCACCGTCTCCGCCTGGCCCTTGATGCTCGCCGGCGCCTCGCTCACCAGCTTGGTGATCTCCGTCTGATTCGACTCGATCAGCGAGAGGTACTCCTGCGCGCTGGTGGCGTTGCGCAGCTGGTTGTTCAAGGTGGCGTACTTGGCACAGGCTGGCAGGTTCTTACCGGCGGCGAAGTAGGCCGGCAGCGGGGCCCCGTTGTACTGCACCCCGCAGAAGGTGTTGACGGTCGAGGCGTCGGCGCTGATCGACGGCGGGAAGTTGGCCGACCCCGACGACAGCGCCTTGGCCACCGCGGCGTCTATCTGCCGGGCCGCCGTCGCCACCGTCGGATCGGAGATCCCAGAGGCGTCATTGCCCAGGCTGGTGGCCAGCGAGGCGTGCGCCTTGAGCGCCTGTACCTCCTGGGCGGCGCTGGTGACGCCCGACTGGGCCCTGTCCAGGGCCGTGTCAGCCGAGCAGAACGCGGACTTGGCGGCGCTGGCGGCCGCCGTGGTCGACGTCGCGCCGGCGCCAGCCGCTCCCTGCGCCGACGAATGGGTGCTGCTCGAGCAGCCGGCCAGGGCCACCGCGGCGGTCAGCGCCGGAACCACCCACAGCCTTCTGCGACCCCGGCGGATGCGTGCGCCGTGGAGAATATCGGTGTTCACGAGTGTTCGCCCCTTCTTGCCTATCCGTCCGGTTGATCCCGTCCGGCCTGTTCTATCAGGTGGGCTCGGGCCGCTCAATGCACGGCGGCCCCGGCCAGGGGGGCGGGGGCGGGGGCGGGGGCGGGCTGCCCGTGAGGGGCCTGCGATCAACCGGAGCGGGGGGCACCCTCCCGCCGATATCCTACGCCTTGACTGTGCCGTAGGACGTAGTATCGTTCTACGTAGTACGAGCGGAGGCCTTAGGGGGCGGCGAGTCGACGCTCTGTGTGGGCAGCGGCAGAGAAGTCGCCTGCGCGGTGGCGGGCCCGAAGCCGGTCGATGACGGCCTGGCGGTGATGGCGATCGACATTCCCTCCGTACTTGAACTTCGCGGCTACTTCCTCGACCGACAGCACGACCGCTCGGATCGCGTGGAGCTTGCCGGCATGCGATACCAGGGGATCGGCGACGGGGATTGACGGCTGGAACGCCGCGAGTTGGCGGCGCAGGACGTCGGCAATCGTGGCCGGGTCGTTCCTGACTTCGGCGTGCCCCTTGAGTTGCACAGCGGCGTAGTAGGTGGTCGGAATGCCAAGGGCAGGATCTTCGTCGCCTATGGCCTTCCAGTCCGAGGGTATGAATGCCCAGTCGCCGGCGACGGATAGCACCGCTCGTGGATTGGCTTCGAGCGCTTCGAGGACGGGGTTCGGACGGGCGAAGTGCACCAGGACCTCGGATCCCTCCAGGACGAACTGGGTGGGGGCGATGGCCGGGTACTCCAGGCCGGCTCCAGGGGCGATGAAGTGGCCGAACGCCTGCTTCTCCACGAACGGACGCCACTCATGCTCACCGAAGGTGCGATCCGGTGCGGCGATGTACATGAAGAAGACGCTACGGCACCTCGAGGCCGGTAAGGCCGACCTTCTCAACTCGGGGCCAGTTCTCTTCTCTCCGTCCCTGATCACCCAATCACCCACCCGGCCGCGACTCAACCAGATGAGGAGGCGCGAACGGCCCCGGACCGGCGATCCGGGTCGGTCACCCCGGCGGCGACGGCGCCGGCTACCGGATGGCCGCCCTGTGGCTGACCGACAGCGAATACACCGACTTCCTTCGCGCCCTCATCAGAGTCATCCAGCCCCGGACCGCGCTCGCCCCCGCCAAGGGCCGACGCCGGCGCCTCATCTACGGCGTCGCTCTCCCCGACGCCGACGCCGAACAGTCACCGGCCCCGGCGGGCAGATCCCGGAAGGCCGCAAAGCTCGCTCGGCGTTCCCGTCCTCGCCCGTCAACGACCTGACCGACCCACCGGCCCCCTTCGTCAGCGGCCGGTGAACTTCGGCTGGCGGCGCTCGGTGAACGAGCGGACACCCTCCATGTGGTCCTCGGTCTCCCACAACACGTCGCCGAGCGCCTGCTGGTACTCGCCGAGCGCAGTCCAGGGCATCTCGAAGCTCTTGTGAAACGAGCGCTTGATCGCCTGCTGGGCGAGCGGCGGGCCGGCGGCGATCTTGCGGGCCATGCGCATCGCCTCGCTCATAAGCTCGTCGTTCGGCACGACCTTGGAGACCAGGCCGATGCGCTCGGCTTCGGCGGCCTCGACGAGGTCGCCGGTGAGCGTCAACTCGTACGCCTTCGACAGGCCGACGAGCTGGCGGAGGATGAAGGTGCCGCCGATCGTGCCCATGACGCCGCGGCGCACGAAGAACCAGCCGAACTTCGCCGCGTCCGAGGCGATACGGATGTCGCAGTACAAGGCGATGTCCATGCCGTAGCCCACCGCCGGGCCGTTCACCGCGGCGATCGTCGGCTTCTGCAGGCCGAAGATCACATCCAGAGAGGTCTCGCCGTGCTTGATGCGGTTGGCCTGGCGGCTGATGCGCCGCGAGGTACGGTCCTCGGCGAGGAAGATCGCCTGGAAGTCGTCGCCGGCACAAAAGCCGCGGCCCTCGCCGGTGATCACCAGGCAGCGCACCGCGTCATTGGCGCGGACGTCGTCGATCGCCTCGAGGATCTCCGCGGTCATCTCGGGGCGGATGGCATTCATCACCTCGGGCCGGGTGAAGGTCAATGTGGCGACACCGTCGTCGGCCACCTCATAGGAGATATCGCTCATGCACCAGTCGTAGCACTAGCAGATCTCACGCTCATCCTTCCCGGAAGCCTGACACATGCGAGTCCCCCCTACCGGGTCCGGAGGTAGTCGACAACTAGGTCGCCCGGCGTCGTCGATTGGTGGTGCCCGCAGTAGGGAGAGACAGGCGCGAGCCGGTGCCGTTCGAGGTATACGAACCTGGCGTGTATGTGCACGGCACCAGGGCGCACCTGGCCGTGGGCGAACTGGTGGTCTCCGGCCGGGAGTCCAACTTCGAGAGGGCCGGGTCATGAACATCGTCTACTTCACGGCCACGCTCGACGCCGCTACCTGGGGAGCCGAGCTCGCCTCTGGTGAAGGCCCCGGGCGGATCTGTCTCGTTGAGCCGACAGCCGAGTTCGAAGACGACCCCAACATCACCGACAAGAATTTCCCTGGGAGCTTCACCTCTCTTCGGATCGGATCGCGGCCAGAGCAGCTTCGAGGGCGGCATCGTCGCCATCCTCGGCCGGGCTGACCCGACCGCTGGTGATCGGGTCGTCCCACGGGTCGGCACGGACCGGGACCAGATGGGCGACCGCCCGTCCACGGTCGGTCACCTCCAGGGTCTCTCCGCCGGCGACTCTTGCTGGGTAGCGACTCGCATGTTGACGCAGTTCTCGGACCCCGATCCGATCCATGTGCTGCATGTAGGATCTCCGTCGCCCATCTCGTCGGCAGAACGTCCCGTGGCGTGGCCGTACAACCGGCGTTCAGGGTCAGGGGTAGGGGTGGGCTTGGGGACGGTTGAGACCAGCATTCCGGGTTGCCCCTGCGGTACCCAGGATCGTTCGCACAAAAAACGGCTTGGCTCTTCCCTGGACGCGATCGCCGGGGACCGCAACAGGCGTCGACAATCGGGCGGATCAGCTGTTCTAGCGCCGTTGGCCTCGCGGTCGATCCGCCGGATCGGCTACGCAGGCAGACATGGTGGGATCTCTAGACGGGCGGACCCTACCGCAGGGGAGGCTTCGCGGTCCGGGGCAAGGGGAAGCACCACAGGAGCTGGAGCGCGACCGTTCCGGCCTGGAAGGAGACCCTATGGTCAATGCCGGTATGGCGAGACAAGCCGCTCGAGTGGGCGGGGACCAAGGGGTCGAGTCCAACTCCCGGCTGACCGCCACCGCGGCGGTGGCGATCACCGCGCTGCTGGCGGTGGTGGCTGTCACCCTGCTCAACGTACGGGGCATGATCAACGTCCACGTGTTCGTGGGGATGCTCCTGATCCCGCCGGTGCTGGTGAAGATCGGCTCCACCGGCTGGCGCTTCGCCCGCTACTACAGCGGCTCCCCGCCCTACCGGCGGAAGGGGCCGCCGCACCCGCTGCTGAGGGTCCTCGGCCCGGTGCTGGTGGTGCTGACCGCGGCCCTGATCGGCTCGGGGGTGGCGCTGGTGCTCACCCCCCACATGCGGCCCACCCTGCTGTTCGTGCACCAAGCCAGCTTCTTCGGGTGGCTGGCGGTGCTTGGCGTCCACTTCCTCGGCCACCTGGGCGAGACGGCCCGACTGGCCCCGCTGGACCTGGCCCACCGTACCCGGGCCCAGGTGGCGGGGGCGTCGGCCCGGCAGTGGACCATGGCCGCGGCGCTGGCCGCCGGGGTGGTGCTGGGGGTGATCATGCTCGGCTACACCGCCCACTACCTGGGCGCCACCGTGCAGTACATCCACCACCATCATCACCACTGACCCGGGGTGAGCGGCCTGCAGCGCAGATGGGCGAGCCGTCATGCCTGGGGGCGTCGCCACTGCTGGCGCAGTTCCGAGAGGGTGACGAGATCCCTCGCCCGGAACGGCCCACCACTGAGACGGCGCCCCGGGTGCTGAGACATGCGCGGGCCCGAGGCTTCCTCGGAGCGCCGGAGCCTCGAGGAACGCCGGAGGCGTCGAACGTCCCTGGGGCAGCCGAGGTCATCTGCCACTACGACGTGTGCCCGGAGAACGATGTCTACCGCAATGGTGAAGCGGCTGCGCTTTTCGATTTCGACTTTTTAGCTCCCGGCCGGCGGGTCTATGGCCTGGCTCAACTTGCCAAGATGTGCTGTCCCCTGGACGCTCCAGAAGGGGCGCGTCGGCTTGGTCTTGGCGACGTCGATCCGGTTGCCCGCCTTCGGGTTGTCGCAGACGGCTACGGCCTTCCGCTTGGCCGAGACGCCCTTGTGGACGCCATCATTGACGCCGTCGAGATCGGCGACGACTTCGTTCAGCGCCATGTCAGTGCGGGCGAACCGGCTTTCGTGGCCAATGTGGAATGCGAACGGGGGCCGGGATGGACTGGAGCGTCGGATGCGGTGGATCGCTCGGAACCGGCAGCGCATGCTCGAAGCGCTGCGCTGAGAGAGTGCCCGCCGTGAGATCGTCCGTTCGCGTCGTTCATGGCATGGTGTCGGAGATCGTGCCGTTCGACGATATGGAGGCGGAGCACCAACTCGAGATCGTTCGTTGGCTGGAGAGCACCGATGACGTCTACAGACGAGCGAAGCCGGATTCTCCGAATCGTCACCTCGTCTCCTACATCCCAGTCGTGGACCCTGGGGACGGAAGCAGCCTCTTGGTCAGCCATATCAACGCCGGCAGGTGGCTTCCGCCCGGCGGCCATGTAGAGCCGGACGAGAATCCTGTGGACGCGGCGCGTCGGGAGGCTGACGAAGAACTTGGGGTAAAGGCTCGATTTGTGGAACATCCGCCCCGGCCCGCATTCGTGACGGTCACGGTCACCGGCGGGATCGACCGAGGGCATACCGATGTGAGCCTGTGGTTTCCGCTCTTGGGCAGCCGCGATATGGACCTATCCACCGATCTGAACGAGTTCACCAGTACACGGTGGTGGACTCCCGCAGAGGTCCAGGCTGCTCCTCCCGAAGCGCTGGATCCTCACTACGTCCGGTTTGCTCGCAAGCTGGGAATCTAGAGGGAGAGCCACGAGAGCTGTCGCAACGGGTCGCAGTTCATCATCGCTACCCACTCGCCACCGCCAACGGCCGCCACGCCTGCATCAACGGTCGGACCGCGGTTCGGGGGCGCTCCTTCGGGGACAGGCCACGTGCCATGCTCGTCACGTGGAACAGCGCATCAGCCTGGTGACCCTCGGCGTGACGGACCTGACCCGAGCCCGGCGTTTCTATGAGGCCTTGGGCTGGGCCGGCGCTCAGCAACCCGACGATGAAGTGTGCTTCTTCCAAGCAGGCGGGATGGTCTTCGGTCTCTGGAGCGCTCTTGGTGGTCACGGCGCTCCCGGCATCGAACTCGCCTACAACGTCCGCTCCCCACACGAAGTGGAGGTTGTTTTGGCCGATGCCGAACGAGCCGGTGGGACCATCGTGCGCCCGGCCGCTCCGGCAACGTGGGGAGGAACGACAGGGGCGTTCGCCGACCCTGACGGCTACGTGTGGGAAGTGGCCCACAACCCCGGATGGACCATCAACCCGGACGGATCTATCCAGATCTGACAGCTGCACGTCGGACGCCTCACCAGCCGGCGCCCGGGAGCCGGCGATGGATGGCACGTCGTTTTCGCTGTAATGGGATATCTGTTCTGGGATACCGGCCAGGATGGGCTGGCCTGGCTTACGGCCTTCTCGTGTCGCAGAGGCCGGTCAGCGGTGCGCTGGGTATCGGAGGTGGAGCGCCCGGGTGCCCAGGACCACGATGGGCTCCTCGAGCGGCCCAGCGTGTGTTCGTCTGGGAGGATGAGGGTGATGGGGCTCGAACCGCGTCCAGGCGATCGCGTACTGATACTCGCCGGGTCTCTCGCTATGAGGGGGGCTGAAGTTGCGGGCCGTTGAGGGAGAGACGGTCAGCGTCGTCGTACATATCCTCCAGCGCGAAGTGCGATCGCCTCGGAGCCGGCGTGGGAGGAAGCGAGCCGGACGCGATGGTGGGATGGTCGGATGCGGTGTACACGTACTATACACGGGATGCGTGTATAGTACGTGTATGGGCCGAGCTCGAACGAACATTGAAATTGATGACACGTATGTGCAGGTCATCATGAAGCGTTACGGCCTGCGGACCAAGACTGAGGCAGTCGATCTGGCACTTCGCCACCTCGCCGGACAGCCCATGACCCGCGACGAAGCACTCGCGATGCGAGGAGCAAGGGCGATCGGCAAGATTCCGACCGACACAGGTCCGCTCCGTACTCGATGATCCTCGCCGATACCTCTGCCTGGGTCGAATACGACCGGGCCACCGAAAGCCGCGTCGATCTGCGGGTGTCGGAGCTCATCGCCAGTGACGGTCCGCTGGCCGTCACCGAGCCGGTGATGATGGAAGTGCTCGCCGGCGCCCGAACAGACAAGCAAGAAGAGGACCTGCGCCGCCTGTTGTTGCGGTTCGACCTTCTGCGGTTCGACTCCTCGGCAGACTTCGATGGCGGAGTACGCATTTACCGCCGGTGCCGCCAGATCGGAGTCACCCCCAGGGGGCTAATCGACTGCATGATCGCGTCAGTGGCTCAGCGGATGGGAGCCACACTCCTCGCCTATGATGCTGATCTGACCCGCGTTGCGAAGGTAATGGGGATCGAGATGGACACTGCTTCCCTCTCCCTCTGAAACCCCCCCGTACCCGGCGGTCTGGGTCAGTTCGGCAACGTCTTTAGGGGATGAGGACGACCAGCCAGTATTGGGCCTCTGGCCGTGGTGTTCTGAACATCACGGCAACTGTGGCGCCCTGGGATCCTTGGAGGCTTCATACCTTGGAAGACGTCCATGCGACGCTGTCCGCCACGATGGATGAGAATGGTGTTGTGTCCGGGAAAGCTCGACTCACTTTGGTGCGAGGAGCCCGATTGGAAGACTGACGCGAGGGCCTTCTCGGCACCACGACTTGTTGCTCGAAGCACGCGTTTCAGCTTCGTTCACTCGGTTGGCCCTGCCGGACATCCTGTTGGACAACTTGATAGAGGGTGTTGTGGTGGATGTGGTCGTGGCCCGTTGCGCAGGGCTCGATGTCGGCAAGGAGGAAGTCGTTGCCTGTATCGGGGCGCCAGGGAAAGATCGG
>JAKAXG010000145.1 GCA_021827225.1 Actinomycetes bacterium
CCCAGCTCTGGCCGGCGAAGGGGCCGGAGTACCAGGCGGCCGGACCCGGGGAGAAGCCGGGGCCGGGCGGGCGGGGGGCGGGCCGACCGGCGGCGGGGATGCTGACCGCGGCGGCATTGACGGCGGCGGCGGCGTCGACCAGGCCGGCCCCCTCGGCCGCCGGGCCGGGCGCCGAGACGGGCGAAGCGGTCGAGGTCAGGGCGGCCTTGAGCCGGTCCGGCCAGGCCGCGGCCGAGAACCCCGGCCGGGACGACCAGTCGGACCACACCAGGGCCGCCACCCCGGAGGTGATGGCGGTGGCCATGGAGGTGCCGCTACCGCGCCGGTAGGCGCCGTCGAAGTTGGGGGCGGTCAGGTCGGCCTCGGTCGGGATGGTGGACACGACGCTGCCAGGGGATTGCAGCCCGACGATGTCGGTACCGGGAGCCACCACATCGGGCTTGGCCGCTCCGCCCAGCGCCGGGCCCTCGCTGCTGAAAGGGGCGACCGTGTCACCGGCCGGGCTCGGGTTCCCGTGGTCGTCGGCGGCCCCGGCGGTGATCACCATGGGGTCGTCGCCGGGCGCGGTGATGGTCTGCGATCCCGGCCCGCCGTTGCCGGCCGCCGCCACCACGGCGATTCCGGCCTGCCAGGCCCGTTCAGCGGCCACGTCGAGCGGGTCGCGGGACGGGTCGGCGGTGGGCCGGGCGCCCAGGGACAGGTTGAGCACCGAGATGCCGTACTGCTGCTTGAAGGAGATGGCCCAGTCGAACGCGGCCAGCACCCGGACCAGGTCGGTGGAGCCGTTGGAGCGGGCCACCTTGATGCTGATGATCCGGGCCCCCGGGGCCACACCGGCGAACCGGCCGCCGGACTGCGCGCCGGTGCCGGCTATCAGACCGGCCATGAACGTGCCGTGCCCGAAGCCGTCACGGCAGGTGTGGTCGCCGGAGAAGTTGATGCAGTTGACCGGGGGACCGGACGGGTCGGCCGGGTTCTCCAGGCCGGTGACCAGCCGGCCGGCCAGGTCGGGGACCGGGGAGACCCCGGTGTCGATGAGAGCCACCACCGCCCCCTGACCGGTATCGCCGCGGGCGGCGAGGGAGTCCGCCCCCACCTGGGCCCGGTACACCGACGGGGTGCCGGTCAAGGTCAGGGCGCTGGAGGCGACACCGGCGGAGGCCACCCGCAAGGGCCGGTCGGGCGTCACCGCCTGCACCCCCGGTTGGGCGGCCAGGAGGGCCGTCCCGCCGGCAGGAACGTCGGCCGCCACCAGACCCAGGGCCGGCATGGCCATCACCACCCGGCCGCCGGCCGCGGTGACAGCCGCCGAGGCGGCGCCGGGCGACGCCGCCTGCACGACCACCTCGGTCATGGGGCCCGACGCCGCGACCGAGCGGCCGGCCAGCACAACTGGAACCGGGATGGCCGCCAGCACCATTGACATCCCGACGGCGATTCGTCCGCCGAAGCCGATGACCATGCCCTATCTCCTTCGGCGCTGGCGCGACTCTAATTCTTAATCGGCACGATCCGGATAATCCTGAGGATTTTCTCGTCCTGTTCTCACCCTTTGCGCGGCCGGCCCACCCCAACCAGGAAACGGCTGGTCCGCCGCCACTTCCCGCAGCAGACTGGTGGCGTGGCCCCCTGGTTGTCAACCGTGTGGCACGCCCTCGATTACGAAGCCCACCTCCAGGGACAGTGGATGGGCGTCAACGTGGTGCTGGCCGTCCTTCCGGGCATCGGGGCGTTCCTGCTGCACCGGTGGCGGGGCCGGCGCCGGTGGGGCTGGTGGGCCGGGGTGGCGGTGGTGACGGCCCTGCTGCCGAACGCCCCGTACGTGCTCACCGACATAATCCACCTGGGCCCGGACATGCACGCCGCACCCACCAGGGCGGACGCCCTCTACGGGGTGGTCCCGCTGTTCGCCCTGCTCATCGGCACCGGCGTTCTCAGCTACAGCCTGGTCCTCCACCTCCTGCGCCGCGAGCTGCGCCGGCTGGGGTGGCCGCTGCGCCGGCTGATCATGGCCGAAGCGGTGGTGGACGTGGCCTGCGCGGTGGGGGTGATGCTGGGCCGCATCCCCCGGCTGAACAGCTGGGACATCGTCAGGCCGTTCCTCATGTTGCACGGGCTGAGGGTGGTGGCGTTCCGGCCCGGCTACGTGATGATGGCCCTGTTCGGGATCGCCATGGTGAGCGTGGTCGTAGACCGGCTGGCCACCGGCACGGTGCACGCCCTGCGGGCCCGCCGCCACCACCAGGACTGACCCACCACTTCCGGGGCGCCCCGCCCCGGCCGGCGGGCGCCGACCCGTTGAGGAGTTCGCGCCATCCCGGCGTCGCAGTGACGAAGTTCACCCGCCTAAGTGGATGTTTTCCCTCCACATAATGGTTGTAGCCGTCGAGACATGAAGGCAGGGCCTCCGGATCGCAGCACCGCCGCAGGACCCCCCACCCCCAGCCCCCCGGGAGAAGCAGATGACCGTCACCGACTACGCCCCGGCTTCCCCGGCCGTGGGCGCCGCCACCGCCAAGGACCCCTCCGGGCGCCGCTGGTGGATCCTCGCCGCCCTCACCGTGGCCCAGCTGATGGTGGTCCTCGACGCGACCGTGGTGAACATCGCCCTGCCGTCGGCCCAGCACGCCCTGGGCTTCTCCACCGCCGACCGGCAGTGGATCGTGACGGCCTACTCGCTGGCCTTCGGCGGCCTGCTGCTCCTGGGGGGCCGACTGTCGGACATGCTCGGCGGCCGGCGGGTCCTGATCATCGGCATGGTGGGCTTCGCCGCCGCCTCCGCGGTGGGCGGGGCGGCCACCGGCTTCACGATGCTGGCCGCGGCCCGGGCGGTGCAGGGAGCGTTCGGGGCGCTGCTGGCCCCGGCCGCCCTGTCCCAGCTGACCACGACCTTCACCAGCCCGGCCGAGCGGGGCAAGGCGTTCGGCATCTTCGGGGCGGTGGCCGGCGCCGGCGGGGCGGTGGGGCTGATCCTCGGCGGGGCCCTCACCCAGTACCTCGACTGGCGGTGGTGCCTCTACGTCAACGACGTGCTGGTCGTGTTCGCCCTGGCCGGCGCCCTGGCCTTCCTGCCGAAGAGCCGGCGCCGGGAAGGGGTGCGCCTCGACTGGCCGGGGGTCGTCACGGCGGTGGCCGGCCTGGTCGCCATCGTCTACGGGTTCTCCGAGGCCGACACCCGGGGATGGATCGACCCGGTCACCCTTTCCCTGCTGGCGGCGGGGGTCGTCCTGCTCGCGCTGTTCGTGGTGATCGAGCGCCGGTCGGACCACCCGCTGCTGCCGCTGCGGGTGCTGAGCGACCGCAACCGGGCCACCGCCAACCTGACCATGCTGGTGGCCGGTATCGGCATGTTCGGGGTGTTCCTCTTCCTCACCTACTACATACAGCTGAACCTGCGCTTCAGCCCGATCATGTCCGGGGTGGCGTTCCTGCCCATGATCGGGGCGCTGATGGTGACCTCGAGCGTGGCCACCGCCGCCCTGCTGCCCCGCTTCGGTCCCCGCTGGCTGGTGACCGGCGGCATGGCCCTGGCCGCCGCCGGCCTGGCGCTCTTCGCCCAGCTGGGGGTCGGCTCGACCTACGGCAGCGGGGTCGTCCCCGGGCTGGTGGTGATGGGCGTCGGCCTCGGCCTGGTCTTCGGCGCGGTCATGAACGTGGCCACCTCCGGATCCGACCACGGTGACGCCGGGGTGGCATCGGCCCTGCCGAACATCGGCCAGCAGGTCGGCGGCTCCATCGGCACCGCCCTGCTCAACACCCTGGCCGCCTCGGCCGCCACGACCTACGTGAAGTCCCACGGCCTGTCACCGCTGGCCCAGGCCACCGCCTCGGTGCGCGGCGACGACATCGCCTTCTGGGTGGCCGCCGGGGTGTTCGCCGTCGGTGCGGTCCTGGCCGGCGTGCTCTTCGAGCGGGGCCCCGCCCCCGCCCCCGCCCCCGGCGCCGAGCCCGCTCCCGGGCTGGTCTGACAGGTCGGGCAGGAACGTGCCGGCCACCAGGCACCCGGCGCGCCCCCTGCGGCGCGACGCCGAGGCCAACCGCCACCAGATCCTCGAGGCGGCCGGCCGGCTGATGGCCGCCCGGGGGCTGTCCACCCCGCTCGAGGACATCGCCACGGAGGCCGGGGTCGGCATCGCCACCCTCTACCGGCGGTTCCCGACCCGCGAGGATCTCGTCACCGCCCTGTTCCAGGACCGGCTGGCGGCCTACGTCGCCGAGCTCGAGGCGGCGGTGTCGATGCCCGACGGATGGGAGGCGCTGGTGTGGTACCTCGAGACCACCGCGGCCCGCCAGATCGCCGATCGGGGCCTCAGCGAGCTGGTCGAGCACGACCCGGGCCAGGCCGTCATCAGCGCCATCCGGGAGCGGATCTGGCCGCTGGCGGAGACCCTGGTGGCCCGGGCCAAGGCGGGCGGCCGGCTCCGCGCCGACTTCACCGTCAGCGACCTGGCGTTCGTGCAGCAGATGCTGGTCACGGTGGGCTCGAGCACCAGCCGGCTCAGCCGGACGGCCTGGCGGCGCTACCTGACGGTTCTCGTCGACGGCCTGGTCAGCAGCCGGGACCGGCCGACCCCTCCGCCCGAGCCGGCCCTGGCCATCGACGAACTGGAGGCGCTCGACGCGGCCCGGACCGTGGCGCCCAGACACCCCCGGCGCTGACCCTCGCACCGTCGGCGGTGGGGTAGAACATCGGGCATGGCCATAACCCCGGTGCGCATCACCGAGACCCCCGAGTGGCAGGCGCTGGTCGAGCACCACCGGAAGATGAAGGACGTGCACCTCCGGGACCTGTTCGCCTCCGATGCCGACCGGGGCACCGCCTTCACCGTCGACGCCGCGGACCTGCACCTGGACTACTCCAAGAACCGCCTGACCGGCGAGACCCTGGACCTGCTGGTCCGGGTGGCCGAACGGGCCGGGCTGCCGGAGCGCATCGAGGCCATGTGGGCCGGCGAGCACATCAACGTGACCGAGGACCGGGCGGTGCTGCACGTGGCGCTGCGGGCCCCCAGGGACGAGGCCATCACCGCCGACGGCCGCAACGTGGTGGCCGACGTGCACGAGGTGCTGGACCGCATGGCGGCCTTCGCCCGGCGGGTCCGCTCCGGGGAGTGGACCGGCCATACCGGCCAGCGCATCACCACGGTGGTCAACATCGGCATCGGCGGATCGGACCTGGGCCCGGCGATGGCCTACGACGCCCTCCTGCCCTTCGCCGACCGGTCCATCGGGTGCCGCTTCGTGTCGAACGTCGACGGCAGCGACATCTGGGAGGCCACCCACGACCTGGACCCGGCCAGGACGCTGTTCATCGTCAGCTCCAAGACCTTCACCACGCTCGAGACCATCACCAACGCCAAGACGGCCCGGGACTGGCTGCTGTCGGCGCTGGTCGACACCAAGGCGGTGGAGAAGCACTTCGTGGCGGTGTCGACCAACGCCGAGAAGGTCGCCGAGTTCGGCATCGACACCGACAACATGTTCGGCTTCTGGGACTGGGTCGGCGGCCGCTACTCCTACGACTCGGCCATCGGGCTGTCTCTCATGATCGCCGTCGGTCCCGACGCCTTCCGCGACATGCTGGACGGCTTCCACGCCATCGACACCCACTTCCGCACCACCCCGCTGCGCCGGAACCTGCCGGCGCTGCTGGGCCTGATCAGCGTCTGGTACAACGACCTGTTCGGGGCCGAGACCCACGCCGTGCTGCCCTACAACCACTACCTGTCCCGCTTCACCTCCTACCTCCAGCAGCTGGACATGGAGAGCAACGGAAAGAGTGTCACGCTCTCGGGCCAGCCCGTCGATCTCGACACCGGGCCGGTGGTGTGGGGCACCCCCGGGACCAACGGCCAGCACGCCTACTACCAGCTCATCCACCAGGGCACCAGGCTCATCCCGGCCGACTTCATCGGCTTCGTGCGGCCGAATCACGACGACGATCTGGTCGGTCACCACCACGACCTGCTGATGGCCAATCTCTTCGCCCAGACCGAGGCCCTGGCCTTCGGCCGGCCCGCCCCCACCGGGGAGCCGTACCGGGAGTTCGCCGGCAACCACCCGACCAACACCATCCTGGCCCCGGAGCTGACCCCCAGGGTGCTGGGGGAGCTGGTGGCCGCCTACGAGCACCGGGTGCTGACCCAGGGGGTGATCTGGGGCATCAACTCCTTCGACCAGTGGGGGGTGGAGCTGGGCAAGGCCCTGGCCCAGAAGATCGTCCCGGAGCTGTCGTCGGGCACCGCCCCCGATCTGGACCACGACTCGTCCACCAACGCCCTCATCCGCCGCTACCGGGCGGGCCGGGGACGGGCCTGAAAACGGCCCCGGAGATGAAGCGAGCCCGGCCTCCCAAAGGGGCAGAGGGAAGCCGGGCTACGAGTTCGATCGGCTAGGGGCAGCAAGCCGAGAACCGCTTCTGGAGCATTGTAACGGCTGGCGGACCGGCTGTTACGTTTCTAACAGATTGCTCACGCAACCGTATCCCCGGGCGGCGCTCCGGCTCGCCGGGTCAGTCGACGCCGGTGTCTATCGCCGCCTGGTCGAGGACCGTTTCCTCGCCGGCGTCGGCCCCGGGGTTGGACGAGATGGCCTCCGCCCCGCCCGGCGGCAGCTCCCCCACCAGGTCGGACTCGGCGGCCGGCAGGGTGCCCAGGCTGGCGTAGAGCTCGAGCTTGGAGCGGGTGTCGGCGATGTCCAGGTTGCGCATCGTCAGCTGCCCGATCCGGTCCCCGGGTCCGAACGCGGCGTCCTCGGTGCGCTCCATCGAGAGCTTGTCGGGGTGGTAGGACAGCGCCGGGCCGGCGGTGCCGAGGATCGAGTAGTCGTCACCCCTCCGCAGCCTCAGGGTGACCTCGCCGGTGACCGCCGGGGCCAACCAGCGCAGCAGGGAGTCCCGCAGCATCATCGACTGCGGGTCGAACCAGCGGCCCTCGTAGAGCAGCCGGCCCAGCCGGCGGCCGTCGTTGTGGTAGGAGGCGACGCTGTCCTCGTTGTGGATGGCGTTCACCAGGCGCTCGTAGGCGATGTGCAGCAGGGCCATGCCGGGCGCCTCGTATATGCCGCGCGATTTGGCCTCGATGATGCGGTTCTCGATCTGGTCGGACATGCCCAGCCCGTGGCGACCACCGACGGCGTTGGCCTCGCTGAACAGATCGACGACGTCGTGGTAGGTACGGGCGTTGATGGCGGTGGGCCGCCCCTTCTCGAAACGGATGGTGACGTCCTCCGACTCGACGGTCACCTGCGGGTCCCAGTAGGCGACGCCCATGATCGGCTCCACGATCTCCACCGAGGTGTCGAGGTGCTCGAGGGTCTTGGCCTCGTGGGTGGCACCGAGGATGTTGGCGTCGGTGGAGTAGGCCTTCTCGGTGCTGTCCCGGTACGGCAGGCCCTTGCCGAGCAGCCACTCCGACATCTCCTTGCGGCCGCCCAGCTCCGACACGAAGGCCCCGTCCAGCCACGGCTTGTAGATCCGCAGCTGCGGGTTGGCGAGAAGCCCGTAGCGGTAGAAGCGCTCGATGTCGTTGCCCTTGAACGTGGAGCCGTCGCCCCAGATGGACACGCCGTCCTCCTGCATGGCCCGCACCAGCAGAGTCCCGGCCACGGCCCGGCCGAGGGGGGTGGTGTTGAAGTAGGTGCGCCCGGCGGAGCGGATGTGGAACGCCCCGCAGGCGATGGCCGCCAGCCCCTCCTCCACCAGCTGGCGCCGGCAGTCGACCAGCCGGGCCCGCTCGGCGCCGTACTCGAGCGCCCGGCCGGGGATGGAGCCGATGTCGGGCTCGTCGTACTGGCCGAGGTCGGCGGTGTAGCAGTAGGGGACGGCGCCGTGGTGGCGCATCCAGGCGACCGCCACCGACGTGTCGAGACCCCCGGAGAAGGCGATACCGACACGCTCGCCGACCGGGAGGGAGCTGAGGACCTTGGACACGGCGACCACAGTAACGACGCCGGCCGACGGGCTGCCTAGCTTGAGTGGGGTGAAGCCGTTCGAGACCCTCAGGTCCGTCGTCCGCTTCGAGCGCTTCGAGGCCGACCCGGTGCAGCGGCGGCTGCGGCGGGCCGCCTCGGTGGAGGACCTGCGCCGACTGGCCCGGCGCCGCCTGCCCGGCGGCGTGTTCGACTACATCGACGGGGGCGCCGAGGACGAGCGCACCCTGGCCGCCAACCAGGCCGCCTACGCCCGCACCGGGTTCCGGCCGAGGGTGCTGAGGGGGGTGGCCGGCGTGGACGTGTCCGGATCGGTCCTCGGCGCTCCCCTCTCCTACCCGCTGGTGCTCGCCCCCACGGGCTTCACCCGCATCGCGGACCCGGCCGGGGAGCTGGCGGTGGCCCGGGCGGCGGAACGGGCGGGGCTGGCCTACACGCTCTCCACCCTGTCCACCCGCTCCATCGAGGAGGTCCGGGCGGTGAGCGCCGGGCGGTTGTGGTTCCAGGTGTACG
Source organism: Actinomycetes bacterium (assembly GCA_021827225.1). The sequence continues at coordinate 8,443 of JAKAXG010000145.1, forward strand.
CCTGGCGGGACCGGGGGCTGGTGAGGGAGATGGTCGAGCGGGCGGCGGCGGCCCGCTACGAGGCGCTGGTGCTCACCGTGGACACCGCGGTGCTGGGCCGGCGCGAGCGCGACGTGCGCCGGGGGTTCTCCCTGCCACCGACCATCGGGCCGGCGACGCTGATCGACGGGGCGCTGCACCCGGGATGGACGTGGGCGTTCGTGCGGTCCGATCCCATCCGCTTCGCCAACGTGGTGGGCCGTGACGTGGGTGACGGGGCGTCGCCGGTGACGCTGTCGGAGTACATCAACACCCAAAGATC
>JAKAXG010000146.1 GCA_021827225.1 Actinomycetes bacterium
CCTGAGGGCGCTGTCGGGGAGGGAGCCCAGCCCCCGCCATTCGAAGTGGGGGCGCAGCTCGAAGACCTGGTCGATCACGGCCAGGGCCCGCGGGTTGCCCTCCTCCCGGACCACCCGGCTGTACTGGTTCTCGACCTCGCAGCGGCCCTCCTTCATCTGGGTGAGCAGCATGGCGATGGCCTGGAGGATGTCGAGCGGCTCGAAACCGGCGGTGACCACCGGCTTGCCGTACTCGGCCGGGATGAACCGGTAGGCCCGCTGGCCGATGACCGTGGACACGTGGCCGGGCCCGAGAAAACCGTCGAGGTCCACGTCCGGGGAGTCGAGGATGGCCCGCAGCGGGGGGGCGATGGTGACGTGGTTGGAGAACACACTGAAGTTGGCCAGGCCGCGGGTGCGGGCCTGCAGCACGGTCAGCGCCGTGGACGGGGCGGTGGTCTCGAACCCGACGGCAAAGAACACCACCCGGCACCGGGGATTGTCCTCGGCGATGCGGATCACGTCGAGCGGCGAGTACACGAAGCGCACGTCCGCCCCGGCCGCCTTGGCCTCGAGCAGGTTCCCCCGGCTGCCGGGCACGCGCATCATGTCCCCGAAGCAGGTGAGGATCACATCGGGTTGGCCGGCTATGAACGCGGCGTCGTCGATGCGGCCCATCGGCATGACGCACACCGGGCAACCCGGGCCGTGGACCATCTCCACCGCCTCGGGCAAGACGTGCTCGAGGCCGTGGCGGTAGATGGTGTGGGTGTGGCCCCCGCAGACCTCCATGAACCGGAACCGGCCCCCCTCGGCCAGACCGGCTATCCGGTCCAGCAGCACCCGGGCCGTCGCCGGGTCGCGGTACTCCTCCACGAAGCGCACTCAGGCCTCCTTCGGCGGGTAGGCCACCTGGGCCGCTTGCGCCAGGCGCTGCCTGGCCTCCTCCTCGTCGATGCGGGCCAGGGCCACGCCGACGTGGACCATCAGCCAGTCGCCCACCGCCAGGTCGGTGCCGGCCAGCAGGCCGGTGTTCACCACCCGGCGGACGCCCCCGCTGTCCACCGCCGCCAGCTGCAGGTCCTCGCTGACGACCTGCACTATCTGCACCGGTACGGCCAGGCACACGGCTACCCGCCCCCTCCCGCCGGCACCCCGGCCGGGGCGGCGCCCTCCGCGTCTGAGCCGGTGAAGGTGTGCACCACGAACACCGAGGACAGCACGGCGTGGGGGGCGCCGGCTAGAGGATTGTGGCCCACCGCCGGCGGCGGGCCGGGGGTCTAGCCGGCCACCACCGCCCCGACGTGCAGCAGGATGTCCGCCTTGTTGGCGCAGCCGGTCCCCGTGTGGGGAACGAACAGGGCGGCGGTCTGCCCGGGGGGATAGACCCGCAGCCCGGTCACCGGGGTCATCTCGCAGCCGGGCCCGTAGTTGGACGCCTCGCTGATGCCGAGCTGGGCGTGGGCCGACGCGGAGGGGGCGACGGTGACCGCGGTGGGCGTGCCGCCGCTACGGGCGGCGGCCGCCCCCACCTGGGTGCCGGTCGGCCCGGTGACGAACGACACCCCCGGGTAGCCGAACAGGGTGCAGGTGGCGGATCCCTTGTTGGTGAAGGTCAAGCTGTAGTAGATCGTGCCGGCCGCCCCGTTGGGCGCCCCCAGGGCGGCGGTCAGGTTGGCGGTCTGGCACGCCGGCGGCCCGGAAGGCACGGTGGTGGCCGGCGCCGCGGTGGTCGGGGCGGTGGTCGGGGCGGTGGCTGTGGTGGGCGGCACCGACGTGGTGGCCGGCACCGTGGTGGTGGCGGCCACCGTGGTGGAGGCGCCCGGGCCGCTGCCCGTACCGACGAGAGTGGTGGTTGTGGGCAGGGTCGCCGCCGACTTGTGGGCCGAGCTGCTGCCGCACCCGGCCAGAGCGGTGAGGGCGACAGCCGAGAGAGCCAGGACCTTTTTCCTCATCTAACACCTTCCGCCAGATCTATCTCGAAGTGCAGGAACTCGGGGTCGCGACCCGAGGGGTGGAGTCCGGCACCCAGCATCACCCGCTGGGACGCCACGTTGTCCGGTGTGGTGCGACCGCACACCCGCTTGACCGAGGCGTAGCCGGCGGCCACGTCCAGGATGAGCCGGAGCGCCGCCGTGGCCACACCCCGGCCGCGCACGGACTCGACGACACCGTAGCCGACCTCGACCAGACCGTCACGCGGGGGCCCGTGGAAGCCGATGCCCCCCACCACCTCCCGGTCCAGGAGGATCTGGTAGTAGCCGAACGGGTTGGACCTCGAACCGCCGCCGATCACCGGCAGCTGGCGCAGGTAGGCGAGGCACGCCCTCCTGTCGCCCTCCATGGGGTAGCCGGAGGCCCACGGCGGGTCGTCCCGGTCATCCCGGCGCCCGCGACTGACCCGCTTGGCCACGGCCCTCGTCGCGAGCTGGATGGAGAGGTCCATCCGCCCCATGATGGTCGAAGCGGGACGGGAACAAAACGATCCCACCCCGTGGTTAGCGTGGTCGCGATGAGAGGATACGGCGGAAGGGCCGCCCGTAGAGACCCCGCCGAGCTGAAGGCGGCCAACGTCAGCAAGGGCACCATGGCCCGGATCTGGCGTTTCCTCAAGCCGTACCGGCTGCGCCTGGCGACCTACCTGGGGGTCATCATCGCCGCCTCCGTTGTCGGTTCCATCCCGCCGCTTCTGGTCCGGGAGCTGATCGACAAGGGTGTTCAGGGAAAAAATCTGGGCGTGGTGGACGTCCTGGCCGCCGCCATGGTGGGCCTGGCCCTGGCCCAGACGGCGCTGTCGCTGGTCAACCGGTGGTTCGGCTCGGTGATCGGCGAGGGGATCATCTACGACCTGCGGGTGCAGCTCTACGACCACGTCCAGCGGATGCCGGTGGCGTTCTTCACCCGCACCCAGACGGGGTCGCTCATGTCCCGCCTCACCAACGACGTGCTCGACGCCCAGAACGCCGTCGGCACCGCCGCCTCGGTGCTGTCGGACCTCTTCACCCTGGTGGCCACGCTCGTCCCCATGTTCGTGCTGAGCCCGGGCATCACCGGGTTCGCCCTTCTGGTCCTGCCCCCCTTCGTGGTCGTCGACCGGCTCATGGCCGGCCGGATCAGCCGCCTGTCCCGCCACCGGATGCAGCTCAACGCCGACATGAGCGCCACCATGACCGAGAAGTTCAACGTGGCCGGCGCCCTCCTCGTCAAGCTGTTCGGCCGTCCCGACCAGGAGTCCCGGGAGTTCCCCGGCCGGGCCGGCGCGGTGCGCGACTCGGGTGTCCGGCTGGCCCTCCTGTCCAGGTACCTGTTCGCGGCGCTGTCGCTGGTCGGGGCGGTGGGCACCGCCGCGGTGTACTGGCTGGGCGGCCGGGAGGCGGCCATGGGGCACCTGGCGGTGGGCACGGTGGTGGCGCTGGCCGCCTACGTGACCCGCCTGTACTCCCCCCTCACCGACCTGGCCAGCACCCGCGTCGACGTGCTGGGCGCCCTGGTCAGCTTCGACCGGGTTTTCGAGGTGCTCGACACCCCGCCTTCGGTGGCCGACCGGCCCGGGGCGCTGCCCCTCGGGCCGGTGAGCGGGCGGGTCGAGGCGGAGCACGTGTGGTTCCGTTATCCGGCGGCCGCGGAGGTGTCGCTGGCGTCGCTGGAGCAGTCCGCCGAGACGGTCGGTGACGTGCTGCCCACCGAGCCCGGAGCGTGGGTGCTGCGGGACCTGTCGTTCGTCGCCGAACCGGGGACCATGACCGCGCTGGTCGGGCCGTCCGGGGCCGGCAAGACCACCCTGTCGGGGCTCATCCCCCGCCTCTACGACGTGGTGGAGGGGTCGATCCACATCGACGGCCGCGACGTGCGGGACGTGACTCTGGCGTCGCTCAGCGCGTCGGTGGGGGTGGTCAGCCAGGACGCCCACCTCTTCCACGACAGCATCGCCGCCAACCTGCGCTACGCCCGCCCGGCGGCCACCGACGAGGAGCTGGTCGAGGCGTGCCGGGCGGCGCGCATCCACGACCTGATCGCCTCCCTGCCCGACGGCTACGACACCGTCGTCGGCGAGCGGGGGTACCGCCTCTCCGGCGGGGAGAAGCAGCGCCTGGCCATCGCCCGGGTGCTGCTCAAGGACCCGGGCATCGTCATCCTCGACGAGGCCACCGCCCACCTGGACTCGGAGACCGAGCTGATGGTGCAGCAGGCGTTGGCGGCGGCGCTGGCCGGGCGCACCTCCATCGTGATCGCCCACCGCCTGTCCACCATCCAGGCCGCCGACCAGATCCTGGTCATCGACGACGGGCGGATCGTGGCCCGGGGCAACCACGCCTCCCTCATCGACCAGGGCGGCCTCTACGCCGACCTGTACCACACCCAGTACCTGCGGGGCGGCAACCAGGGGCCGGCGGTGCCCGAAGAAGTCGCGTCCCCGCTCCACCGCTCGGCGTAGGCCGGCCGCGCCCTGCGGGACCGGGGTTCAGGGGTGCGGATGGGGGTGGGGGTGCTGCTGCCTGGTGGTTTCCAGCCAGCGCTTGAGCCCGGCGGCGTTGGAGTGGATCCCGTTGAGGGTCTCCAGCTTGATGCGGTACTCCTCCGGGACGTTGTCCAGCGTCGGGGAGAAGCGCCTGGTGAGCGCCTCGGTGATGTCCTCCCCGGCCTGCCAGGCCCGCTCGGCCGTGCCGGCCCAGTCCCGGAGGGTGTCCTCCGCCTCTTCGAGCAGTTCGAGCGGGTTTCCGAGCAGGCCGTAGTGGGCCAGGGCCACTCCGGTCGGGCGGCGGTCGCGGAACTTGTGGCGGGAGTTGACCGCCAGGTCCAGGTCGAAGTCGGCCGGCGGGGTCGCCGGGCGCAGCACGCCCGAGTCGGGGAGACGCACGCCGACGGCGTCGCCGGCGAAGATGATGCCGCTGTCGCTGTCGTGCAGCGCCAGGTGGTGCTTGGCGTGGCCGGGGGAGTCGATGGTGGTGAGGGTCCGGCCGGGGCCGACGACGATGTCCTCGCCGTCGTCGAGCACGTGGATCCGCTCCGCCGGGGTGGGGTCCAGCCGGCCGTACAGGGAGTCGAGCAGGTCGCCGTAGACCTGGGCGGCGCTGTTGACCAGCCGCTCGGGGTCCACCAGGTGGCGGGCCCCCTTCTGGTGCACGTAGACGGTGGCGTTGGGGAAGGCCCGGGCCACGTCGCCCACCCCGCCGGCGTGGTCGAGGTGGATGTGGGTGACCGCCACCCCGGCCAGGTCGGTGGCCGCCACGCCGTGCTCCTCCAGGGCCTTCAACAGGGCCGGCACCGATGACTGGCTGCCGGTCTCGACCAGCACCGGGGCCGGGCCCTCGATGAGATAGCCGGCGGTCATCCGGGTCCAGCCCCCGAGCAGGGTGTCGATCTCCAGGACACCCGGGCCGATGTAGGTCGCCATGCCTCCGAGACTAGGTGTCGGAAGCGCCAGGCCGGCGGCCGGCTCCGGGACGGCGGGCGGTGGAGGTCACTTTTTCCCGATGATGCGCAGAGCCTGGTCGTGGAGAAGACCGTTGCTGCTGATGGCGCTGCCCCCGTCGGGCCGGGCCACGCCGGTGAAGTCGGTGAACCGACCGCCCGCCTCCTCCACGATCACCTGCAGGGCGGCCAGGTCCCACAGCGACACGACGGGGTCGAGGCCGATGTCGCAGGCCCCCTCGGCGACGAGCATGTGGGACCAGAAGTCGCCGAAGTTGCGGTCGGCGTAACAGCGTCGGGCCAGGTCCAGGTACGTTCCCGACCCGCCCCAGTCGCCCCAGTCAGCGACGGTGGTACCCGACAGGTGGGCGTCCGCCAGGTCCGCCACCTTCGACACCTGGATGCGGGCGGGCTCGGCCCGGCCGGCGGTCGGGCCCGTCGCCCCCGTCCCGGCGGGAGGCGGCGGCCCGGCCCACGCCCCCTGCCCCCGGGCCGCCCACCAGCGCCGGCCCAGCGCCGGCGCCGACACCACCCCGACGGTGATGCGGCCGTCGACTTCCAGGGCCAGCAGGGTGGCCCAGACCGGGATGCGGCGGACGAAGTTCTTGGTGCCGTCGATGGGATCGATGATCCAGCGGCGGGTGGCGGCCTTCTGCCCGGCGCCGGCGGCGGTCGGTGCGGCGCCGGCGGTGTCGCCGAACTCCTCCCCCACCACCCGGTCCTCCGGCCGTTCCTCGGCCAGCACCCGGCGGATGTCGGCCTCCACGTTTCTGTCGGCTTCGGTGACGGGGGTGCGATCGGCCTTGGTCTCCACCTGCAGGTCGGCCCGCCGGAAGGCGGCGCTGGTGATGGTGTCGGCCCGGTCGGCCAGGCGCAGGGCCAGGTCGAGGTCGGTTCGGGTGGCGGTCACGCCAGCGCGACCAGCTCGAGGTAGTCGTCGCTCCAGTGGTCCTCGACGCCGTCGGGCATCATCAGCACCCGGCTGGGGGCCAGCTCGGAGACGAACCCGGCGTCGTGGCTGACGATGACCATGGCCCCGGGCCAGCCGGCCAGGGCGGCGCCGATGGCGTCACGCGACGGCGGGTCCAGGTTGTTGGTCGGCTCGTCGAGGAGCAGCAGGTTGTGCCGGCCGGCCACCAGCTGGGCCAGCGCCAGCTTGGTCTTCTCCCCACCGGAGAGGGTGCCGGCGTCCTGGAAGGCGATGTCCCCGGTGAGGCCGAACATCCCGAGAAGGCCCCGCAGCTCCGGCTCGGGGGCGTCGGACGCCTCGCGCATGTGGGCCAGCACCGTGGTCCCGGACCTGATGCCCTCGTGCTCTTGGGCGTAGTAGCCGGGCGTCACGCCCAGGCCGGTGCGGTACGAGCCCTCCTTGGGGTCGGCCCGGCCGGCCAGGATGCGCAGCAGGCTGGTCTTGCCGGCGCCGTTGAGGCCCATGATCAGGACCCGCTCGCCGCGCTCGACGGCGAAGCTCACGTCCTCGAAGATCATGGGACCGCCGTAGGCCTGCCCCAGGCCCTCGGCCTCGAGCACCACCCGGCCGGCCCGGGGCGGCTCGGGGAAGCGGACCCGGTACCTGCGATCGCCGTGGCCGGGACCGGTGGCAGCGCCGGCCTGGAGCCGCTCGACCCGCTTGTCCAGCGATTTGGCGATGCGGGCCCGCTTGGCCGTCTGGTGGCGCATCGAGTCGGCCAGGTCGTGGAGCCGTTTGATCTCGGCCTGCTGGCGGTCGACCAGCTTGCGTTGCCGTTCCTCGTCGGCCTTCCGGGCCTCCCGGTACTGGGAGTAGGTGCCCTTGTACTCGACCATCTCCCCCTCGTCGAGGTGCAGAACCCGGGTGATGGCCTCGTCGAGGAGGTCCAGGTCGTGGCTGACCACCAGCAGCGCGCCCCGGAAGTCGCGCAGGAAGCCCATGAGCCAGGCCTTGGCGTCGACGTCGAGGTGGTTGGTCGGCTCGTCCAGCATCAGGACGTCGGTGCCCCCGAAGAGGATGCGGGCCAGCTCCACCCGGCGACGCTCGCCGCCGGAGAGGACCCCCAGCGGCAGGTCCAGCCGGTCGTCGGCCAGGCCCAGCCCGGCGACGAGCTGGCGCACCTCCGACTCGGCGGCGTAACCGCCCAGGGCGGCGAAGTGCTCCTCGGCCCTGGAGAACCGGGCGATGGCCCGCTCGGTGGGATCGTCCTCCATGGCCCGTCGCAGCCGCTCCACCCGTTCGGCCGCCTCGTCCAGGCCCCGGCCCGACATCACGTGGGCCAGGCCGCTGACATCGGTGACCTGGCGCAGCGCCCGGGGATCCTGGGTCAGGAAGCCCAGCCGGCCGTGGACCTTGGCCCGGCCGGCGGTGGGCTGGGCGTCTCCGGCCAGCACCTTGAGCAGGCTGGTCTTGCCGGCGCCGTTGCGGCCGACCAGGCCGACCTTGTCACCCGGCCGGACCATGAACGACGCGGAATCGAGGGTGACCCGGCCGCCTACCTCTACCTGAAGATCGCGGGCCTCGAGCACCGTTCCATGATGGCGGAAGGGCCGGCGGGGCCGGTACCGGATTTACGGAGGCGGGTGGCCGGCGGGCGGGTGCGGCCGCTGGCCAGCTGGCCGCTGGTCAGCTGGGGGCCGGTCGGGTGACCGCCGGTCAGCTGGGGGCCGGTCGGGTGACCGCCGGTCAGCTGGACGCTGGTCAGCTGGAGGCCGGTCAGCTGGCCGCCGGGCCGGGGGGGCGGCCCGGGGTGGCGAGCTCGATGAAAGGGTCGAGGCTGGACGGGTCGGCTACCGACGCCAGGGCCACCGCCTTGTCCAGCGGCACCCCGGCCAGGATGCGCTTCACCGGGACCTCCAGCTTCTTGCCCGACAGCGTCCGGGGGATGGCGGCCACCACCTGGATGACGTCGGGCACGTGCCGGGGCGACAGCTCCCGGCGGATGGTGGCCCGAAGCAGGCTGTCGAGGTCGGCGGGCGACACGCCCGGTGCCGGCACCACGAACAGCAGCAGCTGCCCGGGGCCGCCGGCGGGGTCCTCCAGGTGCACCGCCAGGCTGTCGGCCACCTCATCGAGGCCCTCGACCACCGAGTAGAACTCCGCCGTGCCCATCCGCACGCCGCCCCGGTTGAGGGTGCCGTCGGAGCGGCCGGTGATGACCACCGTCCCCCGCTCGGTGAGGGTGGCCCGGTCCCCGTGCGCCCACACCCCGGGGAAACGCTCGAAGTAGGTGGCCCGGTACCGGCCTCCGTCGCGGTCACCGAGGATCCCCACCGGCATCGACGGCAGCGGCCGGGTCAACACCAGCTCCCCCTCCTCCCCCACGACGGAGCGGCCATCGTCGTCGAACACCTCCACGGCGGCGCCCAGGCACCGGCAG
>JAKAXG010000147.1 GCA_021827225.1 Actinomycetes bacterium
ACGCCACCTGAGCAGTGGTGACGCTCGGCGTGAAGCCGGTGGCTCTGAAAGCGAGGAGCCGGCGTTGGTGCATGCGCCGGAGCAGTGGGTGGAGGCTGTCGTGGTAGTCGTGGACCTCGACCGTTGTCTTGCCTGGGAAGGTGCGGGTCACCCGGCCGACGTACTGCACGACTCGGGCCCGGCCTGCGATCGGGAAAGTGAGGAAGAGCGTGTCGAGACGCGGGAGATCGAATCCCTCACCCAGGTAGGCGCCGGTGGAGAGGAGGAGAACTGGGCGGTCTTCGCCTTGTAGACGTTCGAGTACGGATCGGTGGGCCTTCTTCCCGGTTCCGCCCTTGAGTACCTCCGGGTTGAGGCCGTGGTTCTCGGTGAGCTGGCCCCTGAGGGCTTCGAGGTGGTCCTTGCGGTCGGTGAAGACGAGGACGTTACGTCCCCGCCGGTGGGCGTCGGCGATATCGTCGCAGATGTCCCTGGTCCGTTCCGGGTCGGCGGCGACGGTTCCGAGGATCGTCTGCACCGGTGTTCCGTCTGGGGTCGCGGGATCGGTGAGTGTTTCGTGCACGATGAGGTCCCGTCGGACCATGACGGTCGTCGCGATGTCCTCGGTCATGGTGTGTCGAGCGGGGCCAAGTTGCATGTGCAGGATTCCTTCGAGGCCGTCCCGTCGCTTGGGGGTAGCGGTCAGGCCGATCCATCGCCGGGTGCTGGCTCGGCGGGCGCACCGTTCGAAGGTCGCTGCTGGTAGGTGGTGGCACTCGTCGACCACGACGAGCCCGTACTGGGCGAAGATCTCCTCGACCTGTTCGTGTCTGGCGAGGGTCTGCAGGGTGACGAGGTCGACGATGCCGCTGCGTCGGCTGCGTCCGGCACCGAGTTGCCCGATTTCGGCTCTGCGTAGGCCGAGAAGGTCTCCCAGCTGCTGGCGCCATTGTTCGGCCAGGGTCTTGGTGTGTACGAGCACCAGCGTCGGCGTGGCGAGCTGGGCAATAAGGGCGCAGGCCATGACCGTCTTGCCTGCTCCCGTGGGTGCCACGAGAACGCCGTGGTCGTGGTCGGCGAGAGCGTCGACGGCCGATTGCTGGGCTGGCGTGAGCACCCCGGCGAACGTGAAAGGTCTCGTCGACGCCGGCGGCCGGCGATCGTCCACCTCGAGGCGGCTGCCGGCCGCTTCGATGATTCGTGCTGCTTCTTCTCCCAGCCCGCGGGGGATGAGGAGTTGGTCGAGGTCCTCTTCGTAGCATCGGATCATCCGCGGTGTGTTCCAGGTGGAGAGCCGCAGTTGCTCGCGCTGGTGGAACTCGGGGTTGTGGACCGAGGCGAGGTGCTTCAGTGCTGCGGTCAGCGCCGGTGGGAGGCCGATCCTGTCAACGGCGAGCATCCCCTCGAGCCGGGCGTGGATCACAGGCGGCGGTGGCGGTCCGGCCGCCTGGCGGTGCGGTGACCATCCCGTCGTACCCGATCCCGGACCGGCGGCGACGCGCAGGCTGTCGCCGATGGCCTTGGCCTCCTCGCCCGGGAGCCTCCGTACAGAGGCAAGGAATGACCACTGATCCGGCCATGGCGCAAGTGTCTCGGGATCGATGAAGACGGTGTTGGCCTGCCTGCGGGCAGAGCCTTGCAATGGAAGCGCTATGAGATTGCCGAATCCCTTCTGGGGAACGAAGTCCTGGGACGGGAAGAGCCGGTCGTAGCTCGTCAGGTCGACCTCTACGCGTTTTGCCATGGTCTCTCGCAGCAGGCCGGTCCCGAGTCTCCGAGCGACCGAAGCCTCGACGGGCTTGTCGAAGAAAATCCACACGTGCGCTCCGTTCCCCGACCTCGAGCGCTCGAGGCAGGCGGGCACCCCCGAGTCCCGGCAAACCTCCAGATACGCCAGAGCGTCGAGATGCCACGAACCCTTGTCGAAGTCGCAAGCAAGGAAGCAGCATCGGTCACCGTCGATCAGCGGGTACACCCCGGCGGTGATCCGGCCCGAGAGATGATCTGCTACCACCGAGTCGTCGAGGGTCGTGTAGCGGCGGGGCGTCCGGGACCGCTGCCCGTTGAGCGTCGCCGGCGACCACCCCGACTTACCCGTGGTGGCGTTCTCCCAGCGTTGCGCGAACACATCAGTGCGTCCGGAGAACAGCGACCGGAACAGGGCGATCTTCTCGGTCGGCCCTGAAGCGCTGTCGACCCGGGGGAGCGAGTCATCGTGAAACTGGAACAGCATCGGAGCCCGCTGGGACCGGTGAGCCGACACGGACACCGACTCGGTTCGGGCCGAGCGAAGGCGCTCGTTCTCCTCCGTGAGGCGTCGGATCTCGTCTCTGGCGGCAGCCAGTTCGATCCGAAGTCGGTCATCCTCGCTCATAGGTTCACTACTGACGGCACTGGTTGTTTCGGACCCGACCTCTGACCTCGTGAACGCAGGGGTCCAGGTGCTGTTTCCGATCAGGCGGAGGCACGACGGGACGGGGGCTCCAAGGCGACCTCGACCTCGTGCCCGTCGCCGAAGTCGACGATCAGTCGGACCCTGCCGTGCAAGGCCCGCATGTAGGAGGAGAAGGTCGACAGCAGCATGTCATCCTGATGCTCCAGTTTGGTGATGGCAGCCTGTGAGACACCCATACTGCGGGCCAGCTCGACCTGGGTCAGGTTGAAGGCCTTGCGGACTGCGGCCAGGTTCATGGCATAGGCCCGATCTGCGTCGGCGCGCTCGGCACGGTAACCGGCGACAGCCTCAGCGATCTCCGGATCTGCCAGGAGATCGTCGACCTCGTCGGTGATGTCGGTGAACTGTTCTGTAGGGTTGTCACTGGTCATCGCTGCTCATCTTCCTCGTTGTCGTCTTCTTGCTCACTGGCGCCGGTAACGGCCTGCTGGCGGATCCACTGATCCACGGCGGCTTCGGCCCTCGGTGTGGCCGAGTCGTACCAGAGGTCCTGGATCATCTTCTTGTCACCGGCGACCAAAGCGATGACGACACTCTCGGTCTGATCGTCGGGAAACCAACAGAGGATCCGAACCGCTACCGCAGCATCGAAGGGGTGGGCGACCCTCCAGATGTCGTGACGGCGTGCCTGGCGAACTCTCTTGAATGTGGCTGACTCTTCGCTGGGCGGGGCTGGAAGCTCCCGTAGGGCACCCAGCAGATCAGCGGTGCGAGCAAGCAACACCCCGCCCTCACCTCTCACATGAGCGAACCAGGTACGGAACTCACGACTCCCCTGGATTCTCACCCCACCCAGTATAACTTGGAAGTTGTACAACCTGCAAGAGATATTGTGGCTGTTCGTTGGCCAGGCTGGCGACACTGACCATTCGGCTGCACCACCCCTGCACCACACGAAGGGGCAGCGCCGGGTCCGGGACGGTCATCAAAGGTCAACCAGAAACGGCTTCTGAGCAGCACTTTCATCCATCGTCGCAGCCCAGCGGCCCGCGCTGCGCACATCTGGTAATGCTGACGTCGGTGGTTCTGTTCCACCTAGCCGACCGGTCCTGACCTATAGAAGCACGTCTATCCCGGAGGCGGGTGGGCCGCCCGCCGTCAGATATGGCGGGTTCTCGGATCAGGTTTGGGTAGCCGGGGGTGGATCAGGAGCCGACTGCCAGCGCCGCGTCCAGCTCGGCCGCCTCGGCTTGCATGCCAGATACCACCCGGGCGTCCTCGCGGCGACGTCCTTGACGAGGCGGCCGTGCGGCGGCTTGTCGGCGGCGACGGTACTCAACGGTCCATGTGAGTTTCGGGTCGTCGTGGCCCGGAGCGCTGGCCGCCGGCCGGCCGAGCAGCTGCCCGAGTCGGCGGCGACTGCCTGTGTCGAGTTCATGTTCGGGGCTCTGGCGGTCGACCCTCGGACAGTGGATGCTCCTTTGCGGAAGCCCTTCGATGGACAGTGGCGCGCTCGTCGCGGCGACTATCGAGTCCGCTATCTCATCGATGATGAGAACAAGACCGTGTACGTGCTCGATATCGACCATCGCCGGGACGCCTACCGCAGCTGACGGGCCGAGCGGGGACGCGACGCGAATCGGGGGAGCATGAAGGGCGTCGAAGCGTTCGGCCAGCAGAGCAGGACCACGCACGAGGAGCGGAACGCCTGTTCGGTAACCCCCTTGTCGTCTCAGGGTCGCGCTACAACTAGAACCATGGAAGGCGAGCCGGCCAGCGACACCGCCCTGCGGGTATTCGCCTACGCCGTCTACGAGAAGGCGCCGCTGTACGTGGCGGTGGTCGACGCGTTGATGGAGGCCAAGGAGCGCTTCCAGCTGCAGCTGCGCCCGGCTGAGGTCGCCCGGGCCCTCGAGGAGGTGACGGCGGAGGAGGTCGCCGACGCCCTCGAGGCGCTGTTCGGGTGGGGCAACGTCAGCCGCTTCTACGACCCGGCCGCCCCGGCGACCCTGGACCAGTTCTACGCCAAGCGGTTCCTGTACCAGTTGACCGAGGCGGGCGTGGCCGCCCACGAGGGCATCAGGGCGGTCCGGCGGGTGGGCCTCGACACCGGCCGGCTGTCCGGCGTCCTGTTGCCGGCCATCGCCGAGGGGCTGAAGGCCGTCGCCACGGAAGCGGCGGCCGAGCCGCCCGACCCGGCCCGCCTCTACAACTCGTTCGTGTCGCTGTTCGCCTCGTTCGCCGAGCTGGCGGACAACGCGGCCCGCTACATGGACGCCCTCTCCGTCGAGATGTCCACCATCACGACCGACGACCAGTCGTTCATGGCCTACAAGAGCGCCGTCTTCGCCTATCTCAACGAGTTCGTGGGGCGCCTGTCGGAGCAGGTGCCGGACATCTCAGCGGTCATCACCCGGCTCGAACCGAGCATCGCCGAGCTGATCGACATCGCCGCCACCGCCGACCAGGCCCCGGTCCTGACCGGGGAGGACGACGGCGTCCGCCGGTCCCTGACCGACCGCTGGTCGGGCATCCGCGGCTGGTTCGTGTCCGAGAGCGACGCCCCCTCGATCGCCGACTCGCTCCGCCTGGCCATGGTCGACGCCATCAACCGGATCCTCTCCGCCCTCGACCGCCTGCACGAACGGCACGTGAGGCGGGTGAGCCGGGAGGCCGACTTCATGCAGCTGGCCCGCTGGCTGGCCGGCATGGACGACCACGACGCGGCCGCGCTGTGGGATCAGGCGTTCGGGCTGTGGTCGGCCCGGCACTTCGCCGAGCCGGCCGGTGAGGAGGAGCTGCACCGCAACCTGAGCTTCTGGGCCGCCCCACCGGCCGAGGTGGCACCCCGGCTACGCACCGCCGGTGCCCGGGCCGCGCCGGGCCGCCCGGCCAAGGCGCCCAGCTACGCCGCGGCCAAGCAGGCCGGCCTGGCCGCGGTGAGACAGGCTCACCGCCAGGCGGAAGAGGCCCTGGCCCGGCTGGCTGTGCGGTCCCCGACCCGGCTGTCCGACCTGGGGCGACTCGATCCGCACGAGTTCGCCTCTTTATTGACGGTGATCGACGCCGCTCTGGCCGCCCCGCCCGACCGGCACGGGACCCGGACGGCGTCGAGCGCGCTGGTGGCGGTGAGGCTGCGACCTTTGTCCGAGAACGCGACCGCCGAAGTGGTTACGCCCGCAGGAAGGCTCCGCTGCGACGACTGCATCCTCGACATCGAACTCACGGGACGATCAGTCCGTAGGGAGCAGGCGGGATGAGCCCCGATCCCGCCCAGTTCCGGGCCGCCGTCCGGGCTCTCGTCGCCGAGCCCCTGACCGACCGGACGAGTCCCGCGTTCCCCGAGATGCGCCGGCACCGGCGGGAGCTGATCCGGTTCTTCGCCGACGAGTTGGGCTACCGCCTCGACGCCACCCGCCCGCACGCGGCCCGGCTGGCCAAGCTGCCGGGCCCCGGTCACCAACCTCGGGGGCTCCAGACCCGGGGCGGGCGGCGTTTCGACGGCCGGCGCTACGCCCTCGTGTGCCTGGTGCTGGCGTCGGCCGAGAGCGCCGGTGAGTACACCACCTTGCAGCGGCTCTTCGACGACGTGGGGCTGCGGGCGTCGGGCGTCGAGGGGCTGGGTTGGGACGGGCGGGTGGCCGCCGACCGGAGGGTGTTCATCCATGCGGTCCAGGCCCTGCAGGACCTGGGGGTGTTCGAGCGGGCGGACGGTGACGAGGAGCGCTTCGCCCGAGGCGAGGCCGGCGGCGACGCCCTGTACCGCATCGACCGTGACCGCTTGTCGCTGCTGCCGACCACGGCTCAGCCTCCGTCGCTGGCCGCCGGCCCGGCCGACGTGGCCGACGAGGCCTATCCCGATACGGAGCAGGGTCGCCTGCTGCGCCGACGGCATCGGGTCACCCGTGCGCTCGTGGAGGAGCCGGTCGTGTACCGCGACGACCTGACCGACGAGGAGATCGACTACCTGCGCTCCCAGCGGGGCCGGCTCGAACGGCTGCTCGCCGACAGGTTCGGCCTGACCCTCGAGGCGCGGGCGGAGGGGTGGGTCACCCTCGACGAGACCGGGGAGCTCTCCGATCTGCACTGGCCGGACTACGGGGCGGCCGAGACGACCGCCCTGAGGCTGTGCGACGAGCTACGGGCCCGCCGCCTCGTCGCCGACCGGCTCGACGAGTGGCCCATCTCGGAGGTGGTGGCCTTCGTGCGGCAGCTTTCCGACGAGTACGCCGGCTACTGGAAGAAGGGCACCGACGACGAGGCCGGCGCGCAGCGTCTGGCCGAAGAGGCCATCGACATCCTGGTCGCCGGCCGGCTCGCGGTCCGCAGCCCGACCGGGTTGACGGCCCGGCCGGCCGCGGCCCGCTACGCCGCCCTCGACGCGGTGCGGCCCGCCCCGACACTGGCGCCCATCGAGTTAGAGGTATCAGAAGCAGAGGAGCCGTCCTGATATGACCGCCACCATCGAGCGGCTGCCCGGATCCCAGCGCCTACCGCGGCCGTCGGCCGGTCGCATGCGCCCTCTGCGGGCCGGGATCATCAACGTCTGGGAGTACGACCACCAGGAGTTCTGGTTCTCCGACGGCCGGTTGATCCTGCGGGGCCAGAACACGGCAGGGAAGTCGAAGGCGCTGGAGCTGTTGTTCCCGTTCGTCCTCGACGGCGACATCCGCCCGCAGCGCCTCGACCCGTTCGGGTCGGTGTCGAAGACGATGTACTGGAACCTCATCGGCTTCTGCGAGCGGGAATCGGCCATCGGTTACTGCTGGGCCGAGTTCGGCCGCATCGACGAGGACGGGGCCGAGCAGTTCGTGACCTGCATCGTCGGCATGCGGTCGGTCCGCTCTGCCGGGAAGAAGGTGGACACCTGGTTCGCCGTCACTCCCGCACGCGTCGGAGCCGACCTGGACCTGGCCCCGTCCGACCTGCCGCTCACGCAGGACCGCTTCCGCGCCGCGGTGGCCGCTCTCCCAGAGCGCAGCGTGTTCTCCACATCGGCCCGGGACCACAGGGCGGCGGTGGACCACGCCCTGTTCGGTCTGGGTCCCGAGCGCTACGACGCATTGGTGCATCTCCTGCTGCAGCTGCGCCGGCCGAAGCTGTCGGAGAAGCTGGACATGACCCGGCTCGGCGAGTACCTGACCGACGCCCTCCCGCCGCTCGAGCACCACCGCATGGAGCGCCTGGCCACCGCCTTCGCCCGCCTGGACGACGAGTCGGCGGCCCTCGAGCGCCTCGAGGCCAGCGCCCGTGAACTGCACAGCTTCCTCGACCACTACCGGGCCCACGCCCGGGTCCAGACCCGCCTGCGGGCCGACGACGTCCGCTCGGCCAACAGCCAGTTCGACCGGGTCACCGAGCGGGCCCGGGTCGAGCGGGAGAAGCACGACGGGGCCACCGCCCTGCTCACCGACATCGACACCCGCCTGGCCGCCCTGGCCGCCGACATCGTCCGCATCAACGGCCAGCTGGCCGGACTCGACCTCTCCAAGGTGCACGCCCTCGAAGAAGTGGGAAAAAGGGCGGCCGCCGCGGAGTCGACCGCCACCGCCCTGGAACGGCGGGCGGCGCAGGACCGGGAGGTCGCCGGTCGCGACCGGTCGCGCTCAACTACAGCTTCCGATGCGGAGGCCACCGCAGCGGCTCGCCGCGACGAGTTGGTCGAGGTGGCGGGTCAGGCCGCCATGGCCGGCGGGGTGGGGCAGGAGCACGAGCTGCACGCGGCTCAGTTGTCGAGCGAACCGGGTCGGGCCCGGGTGGCGCTGCGGGGCGTGGCCGACCGGAGAGAGGCACTGGTCCGCAAGGTCCGCGCCGCGGCGGCCGCGGCGGAGGGCGCCCGCCAGCGGATCCTGGCCGACCAGCGAGCGTCCGAGGACGCGGAGCTTGCCTTGGAGGGGGCGCGTCGTGAGTTGGCCGCGGCGGAGTCCGAGTTGGAGGCGGCCGTCGGCGACCTGGTCGAGGAAGTTGCGGCCTGGTCGGCCCGGTGGGCGGTGTCGGTGCCGGCTTCCCAGGTGGACGCGCTGGTGGCGGGGGAGCGGGTGACGGCCCGTCCCCTGCTGGCCGATGCGCGCCGGACGGTCGCAGAGGCCCGGTCGGCGTTGGAACGGGAGGCGGCCCTCGTGGCCGACCGGCGGTCGACCGCGGCGGCCGACCGGGCGCAGGTCGAGGCGGAAACCGACCTGGCCCCGCCGGCCCGGCCGGGGCGTCCGGCGGAGCGGCCCGACGGCTTCACCCCGCTGTGGGCGTGCGTCGACTTCGTACCCTCGCTGTCGGACGTCGAC
>JAKAXG010000148.1 GCA_021827225.1 Actinomycetes bacterium
GAGTTGTCTCACAAGCGACCCCGGCACTGCGGGCCCGCCAGCCGGACCCTGAGGGGGCAAAATAGCATGTAGTACCCCGCCCCACGGGGACCTCGGGGCGGGAGATCAGCCGCAGGCGGCCCCGGTCCGGTGGCGCAGCGGTGGGACCAACCCGGCCCGGCCCAGGAGCCGGATGGCCCGCTCCTCGGCCACGTCGATGATGATGGCGTCATCGGGTTCCCGCTCGCATATGAAGGTGACGACGCAGCCTTCGCAGGCGGAGGTGGAGCGCATCATGCAGTCGTCGCAGCTGATGGTCAATGCGTTCATGGCGACGATGATTCCAGGGGGGTGTGACGCTTACGGCGGCCCGGGGCCGTCGGGCTGGCGGCCGAGCACACCGAGGAGCTGGTCCACGGACAGGACGTTGGCGCCGAGGCGGCGCACGTCGTCGCGCACCTTCCGGTCGTTGGTCACCACCACCACCGGGACCTGCGTCGGGAGGGCCCGCACCGCGTCCACGATCACCTCGTCGGCCTCGACGCTCGAGGCGCTGAAGAAGATCCGCAGCCACGGCCGGGCTACCGGCGGGGCGCCCACCCGGCCCCCCTCGTCGGAGCCGTCGAACACGACGGTCACCGGCCGCTTCACCCGGACGGCCAGCTCGCTCAGCGCAGTCACCAGGCGGTGACGCAGCGCCGGCAGGTCGTCACCGGTCCACGACGTGAAGGTGACGTTGTAGCCGTCGACCACCAGGTGCACGCCCGGAGCCCTGACCAGGTGGGCCGCCGCCTCCGGGGAATCGTCGAACACCGCCGGCGGCAGGGACAACGGATGCCGTCGCGGCCGCTCCCCCCGCGCCGCGGGCGGACGGCGACCGGTGCCGGGCGGTGGCGTCCCGGCCGGACCGGCGGCCGGTCCCCCCGACCGGTCGTCCCCCCGGCCGGCCCCCGCGACGCCGCCCAGAGCCCACGGAGCTCCGGGAACCACAGGGGCACCGGGAGGCATCGCCGGCGGCCCCGTCCGGGTACCGGTCTCCCCGGCCAGGAGGCGGGATGCCTCCGCCATGGCGTCACCCATCTCCCGGGCGGCGGCGGCCGCCCGGCCGACGGCCGCGCCGACCGATCGGCGCACGCCGTCGACCTCGGCCTGCACCCGGTGCTGATGGGCCTGGAGCGCCGACCGCTCGGCCGCCTCGGCCCGGTTCCGGGCCGCCCGGGTTTCGTGCAACTCGGCGCGCAGGGCGGCTATGAGGCGCTGCTGCTCGTCGTTGTCCGCCTGCAGGGAGGCGGCCCGCTCCCGGGCCGCCCGGAGCTCACCGGCGGCTGCCGAGGCCGCGGCCGAGGTGGCGGCGGACACCTCCGCTTCGGACGCAGCCCGCGCCGAACGCAGCTCCCCCTCCAGCCGGGCCACCCGGCGCCGGGTGGCCTCCAGGTCCGACTCCAGCTCCGCTGACGCGGCCGACGCGGCGCGCGCCCCGGAGCGGGCCCGGGCCAGCTCGCCCTCCAGTTCGGCGATGCGCTCAGCCGCCGAGCGGGCTTCTTTTTCCTCTTCCTGCTCCTGCTCCCGGGCGGTCCGGGCCGCCTCCACCAGCGCTTCGACCTGCCCGGCCCAACCTTCGGGGCGCGACAACCACAACCAGCTCAGCCGGCCCAGGCTCCCCTCCTCCGCCCGGGCGCACACGAGCTTGCGGAACTCCTCGTCCTCTTCCAGGACGTGACGCATGGTCGCCGGCCAGCTGGCCGGCAGCCGGCGGCTGCGCACCAGGTTGCGCACCCGCCCGGGAAGGGGGCCGGTGGCAGCGGTGGCCACCTCGAGCGCCAGTTGCAGCGCCGGTCGCAGCTGGGCGAGGGTGGGCTGGCGGCCGGCCATGACCGGATCGTACCGGCCCCATCCGGCCGGACCGCCGGGGGGCCGGGCTACCGTGAGGGCATGGTGCATGCCTTTGTGCTGATCGACGGCGAGCCCGGCCGGGTCGCCGACCTGGCCGTCGAGCTGGCCGAGATCGAGGGCGTGAGCGAGGTCTACTCCGTCGCCGGCCACGCCGACATCGTGGCGGTGGTCCGCGTCCGCCGCCACGACGAGCTGGCCGACGTGGTGACCCGGCGGATCTCCCGGCTACCCGGGATCGTCGACACCAGGACCCTCATAGCCTTCCAGGCGTACAGCCGCCACGACCTCGACGCCATCTGGGATCTGGGAGCCGAGGCCGAGTACGAGTAGGCGCTCAGCGGCCCCGGCCGGCCGCCGCCTGCGACACCGACACCAGCCGGTCCAGGCAGGCCGCCGCCCGGCCGTCGTCGAGCACCTCGGCGGCCAGCGCCACCCCCTCCGCCAGGTCGGCGCAGCGGCCCCCCACCACCAGGCCGGCGGCGGCGTTCAGCACCACGATGTCGCGCTGCGGGCCGGGCTCCCCGGCCAGCACCCGGCGGGCCAGCCCGGCATTGGCGGCGGCGTCCCCGCCCCGCAGGTCGGCCAGCCGGCCGGTGGCCAGGCCCAACTCCGCCGGGTCCACCTGGCGCACCTCGAAGCTGCCCCCGCCGGGCGCTCCCGGCTCCCGCCGGAACTCATGGACGGTGGACGGCCCGGTGGTGGAGATCTCGTCCAGGCCGTCGGAGCCGTGGACGACCAGCACGTGGTCCGCTCCCCCGGCCGCCAGGACCCGCACCATCCTGGGGGCCATGGCCGGGTCGCCGACGCCGACGACCTGGCGCCGCACCCGGGCCGGGTTGGCCAGGGGCCCCAGGAAGTTGAACGCCGTCGGCACCCCCAGCTCCCGCCTGATGGGGATGGCGTGGCGCATGGCCGGGTGGTAGCGGGGGGCGAAGCAGAACCCGATGCCGGCCTCGCCGATGCAGCGGGCCACCCCCTCCGGGCCCAGGTCGATCACGACCCCCAGCGCCTCCAGCACGTCGGCCGACCCGGCCCTCGACGACGCCGCCCGTCCCCCGTGCTTGCACACCGGCACCCCGGCCGCGGCGACGACGAGGGCGGCGATGGTGGACACGTTGATGGTGCCGCTGCGGTCGCCGCCGGTCCCGCAGGTGTCGACCAGGCGCCCGGCCAGGTCCGGCCCGACCGGCACCCGCTCCGACGCGGACACCATGGCCGCCACCAGACCGGTCATCTCCTCGACCGTCTCGCCCTTGCAGCGCAGACCGAAAACGAATGCCGCTATCTGCGCCGGGGTGGCGTTGCCCTCCAGGACCTCGGCCATGGCCGCCCCGGCCTCGGCCGCGCCCAGGTCGGTGCCGGCGGCCAGGCCGGCGAGAACGCCCGGCCAGCCCCCGAAGGCTTCGATGGTGGGCCGCGGAGGCTGCTGCGGACCCACCGGGGCACCCCCGGTCAAGCGGTCAGCCGCTCAGAACGTGTCGCGGAAGTGGTGATCGGGAGGGAGCGGGCGACCGTCCGCCTGCCATCTTCGTGGTCTTCGCTGCCAGCAGGCGGAAAGCCGAAGCGCCCCCCGCTCTCTCCACGCGAGTCGCGCGACACCGACACGTTCTCAGGCCGACCGGCGCCGCCGCCGGATGATCCGCCGCCGTTCCCGTTCGGTCGCGCCGCCCCACACGCCTTCCTTCTCCCGATTGGTCAACGCCCACTCCAGGCAGGCCTGCTGAACCGGGCACTGCCCGCAGATGGCCTTGGCGTCCTCCGCCTCCTCGTCGGAAACGGGAAAGAAGATGTCAGGGTCGACGCCGCGACAGGCAGCACGCTGCCTCCATACCGGGATCTTGGTTTTGGTTGCGTCGCTCATGTTCCATCCCGTCCAGACGTCGGATGAGTTCTTCCCCCGGCGCCGATCCGCAAGCGGTACTGCCGTAGTCTGGCTTAGCCGAATGCGCCTGTCTAGCGCAAAAGGTCCTCGAGAAGGGAGGACCTGGTCTCCTCCGGGAGCACGCTGCGCTCCCGGTATTCCGGGTGGTCGATCGCCACCGCCACCGTCCCCATACGGAACCGCTCGATCTGCCCCGGTGTCAACGAGAACCGCACGAAGTGCACCGCCGCGGTGACCTCCTCCCTGGTCAGGTTGGCGGCGTGGGCCTCGTCCACCTCGCAGCGGACCACCTCGGCGGGACCCCCGCCGGCCGCAGCCGGCCCGCTGCCGTCGGCGCCCGGGGCCGGGCCGAGTTGGATGGTTACCGACCGCTCGATGCCCACCAGCCGGGGCAGCCAGTGCTCCATCTCGGCCCGGGACGTCAACTCGATGTACAGGCTGGCCGACAGCTCGCCCGGCCCCGGGATCAGGGGGTTGTAGGTGTCGAGCTCGACCTGTATGGCCTCGTCGGAGAGCAACCTCTCGGCCCGGGCCATCTCCTGGATCTGGAACCGGATGGTGTCGCGGTTCTCGAACAGCAGTGTCACCACCGGCCCGACCCCCACCCTCCGCTTCTTCTTGAGGGCGATGACCCGGGCCCGGAACTCCTCCCGCTCCCGTTCGTAGGCCCGGGCGTCGGCGATGTCGTCGAGGCTCAGCCAGCCGGGCTTCACCGGCCCGCTCCCTCGGCCGGCTCGGCCGGGATCCCGTAGGCCCGGGCCAGGAGCTGCAGCGGGTGGACCGGGGTCCTGCCGGTCTCCTGGACGATGGCGGCGTTGGCCAGCTGGCAGTCGCCGGCCACCGCCTCGGCGTCGGCTTTGAGGATGGCGTCGCGGAGGGGGCCCGCCACCTTGCGGGCCAGGTCGTAGTTCTCGCTGCGCAGCCCCCACGTGCCGTCGATTCCGGAGCACTTCTGCACCGCCGTCACCTTGGCGCCGGTGAGCTTGATCAGGTCCCGGCTGCGCAGGCCCATGTTCTGCGCCTGCAGGTGGCACGGCACGTGGTAGGCGACGGTTCCGGGCACCTCCCCGCCGAACTCCCGGTCGAGCTCCGTCTCCTCCCCCTTGTGGAGGCGCCACAGGTACTCGGCGGCGTCGAAGGTGTGCTCGCTCACCAGCCTGGCGTCGTCGGTGCCCAGGTACTCGACGTAGTCCCGCTTCAGGACGTAGCCGCAGGTCGGCTGGGGCACGACGATGTCACGGCCCTGGCGGACCGTCCGGGCCAGGGCGGCCACGTTCCTGGCCGCCTGCTTGCGGAACGAGGTGTGGTCCCCGCTGTGCAGCCAGGGCGCCCCGCAGCAGCCCGCCCCGTCGGTCAGCTCGCAGCTGACCCCGTTGCGCTCGTAGACCTTCACCAGGTCCTGGCCGATGGCCGGGTTCTGGTACTCGACCAGGCAGGTGGCGAACACCCCGACCCGGCCCTGCTCGGCCCGGCCCAGCTGCTCCCCGCCGGCCCGGCGGCGGTTCCGGAACCAGGTGGAGAACCGGGTGCGGGCGTAGGGGGGTAGCACCCGGTCGGCGGCGATGCCGACCACCTTGTCCATGGCCTTGCGCAGCGGCGATCCGGGCCGGGTGAGGACGGCGTTGGCGAGGGGGGCGGCCATGGAGGCCAGCCGGCCGGTCTGGTCGGTGCGGGCCAGGGCCTGGGTGGTGACCCTCTCCCTCAGGCTCTTGGGCCGGGCCGCCTCCGCCCGCAGCATCAGCCGGGGGAAGTCCAGCTGCCACTCGTGGGGCGGGATGTAGGGGCACTTCACGTAGCAGAGCTTGCACTGGTAGCACTCGTCCACGACCTGGTCCTGCTCCTGCGGGGTCAGGGCCGCCACGTCGCCGTCCTTGGCGTCGATCAGGTTGAACATGGTCGGGAACGACGGGCACAGGGACAGGCACAGCCGGCAGCCGTGGCACAGGTCGTACACCCGGGTCAGCTCCGCCCGCAGGTCGGCCTCGTCGTAGTAGGCCGGGTGGGTCGGGTCGTACGTGACGGTCACTAGGGGGATCCTTTCGGGGGAAAAAAGGGGGGCCCGTGGCGCGGGCCCCCCTTCAGCACTGCTACCGCTGTGGCGACAGGGGGATCAGGAGACGCTCTGCAGCCCGTTGGTGAAGCGCCCGGCGTGGCTCTTCTCGGCCTTGGCGAGGGTCTCGAACCACTCGGCGATGTTGTCGAAGCCCTCCTCGCGGGCGGTCTTGGCGAAGCCCGGGTACATCTCGGTGTACTCGTAGGTCTCACCCTCGATGGCGGACTTGAGGTTGTCCTCGGTGTCACCGACGGCGACGCCGGTCACCGGGTCGCCGACCTCGGCCAGGAAGTCGAAATGCCCGAAGGCGTGACCGGTCTCACCCTCGGCGACCGAGCGGAACAGGGCGGCCACGTCGGGGTAGCCCTCCACGTCGGCCTTCTGGGCGAAGTACAGGTAACGGCGGTTGGCCTGGCTCTCGCCGGCGAACGCCTCCTTCAGGTTGTCGTGGGTCTTGCTGCCTTGGAGTGCGGGCATCAGTTCGCTCCTTCTGCTTTCTTCTCTGATTGGTTGTTGGGATCTGTCGGCGGGCCGGCATGGGGACCGGGCCCGCCTTCGGCCACGGCCTGGCAGTCCTCGCAGATTCCCCGGAAGACCACCTCGGCCGGGCCCACCGCGAAGCCCCGGCCGGCGCCGGGAGGGAGGGAGAGGGCGCTGAAGTCGGCGTAGATGTCCCTCACCTTCCCGCAGCGGGTGCAGACGATGTGGTGGTGGAGGTCGGTGTTGGGGTCGAACCGGCTGGATCCGGTGCCGAGGTCCAACTGCAGCATCTCGCCCATCTCCGCCAGGTCGTTCAGCGTCTGGTAGACCGTGCGCAGCGACATGGTCGGCATCCGGGTCCGGGCCTCGGCGTAGACCCAGTCGGCGGTCGGGTGGTGCTCGGCCCCCCAGACGACCTCGAAGATGCACTCCCTCTGGGGTGTCACCTTGAGTCCCCGTTCCCGGAAGATCCGCACCATCTCCTGCGGCGGCCGCATGTCTGCAAACACTAGTACCTAACAATCGTTGTTGACAACGGGTCATCGGTCATGATGCCCACCCGCCGGCCGGGGGTAGCTTGGCCGCCGTGCCCCGACCGCAGTACCAGCGCCTCCATCCTCCTCCCCGGCCCGCCTTCGACCGCCGGAGATCCCTCGAACGGCTGGCCCGCGAGGAGTTCGACGTCCTGGTCGTGGGCGGCGGGGTGACCGGTTGCGGGGTGGCCCTCGACGCCGTGTCGCGCGGGCTCAGCACCGCCCTGGTGGAAGGCCGGGACTTCGCCTCCGGCACCTCGTCGAAGTCCTCCAAGCTGGTCCACGGAGGCCTGCGCTACCTGCAGCAGCACGACTACCTCCTGGTCTACGAGGCCCTGCACGAGCGCCAGCGCCTGCTCCGCAACGCCCCCCACCTGGTGCACCCCCTGCCGTTCCTCATCCCGCTGTTCGGCCGGGACGGGGTGCTGTCCCAGAGCGTGGCCAAGGCCTACTCCACGGCGCTGTGGCTCTACGACGTCACCGGGGGCCTGCGCATCGGTCGGAAGCACCGCCGCATCGAGGCGCCGGAGGCCCTGGCGCACTTCCCGGTGCTGCGAACCGACCGGCTGGTGGCGTCGTTCCTGTACTGGGACGCCCAGGCCGACGACGCCCGGCTGACCCTGGCCCTGGCCCGCACCGCCGCCGCCCACGGGGCGGCCGTGGCCAACTACTGCCCGGTCGGGTCGCTGATCGAAGAGGACGGGCGGGTGCGCGGCGCCCGGCTGGCCGATGGCACCGTGGTGCGGGCCCGCACGGTCGTCAACGCAGGCGGGGTGTGGTCGGAGCAGATCGGCCACCTGACGCCGGAGGGCGGGGACGCCGGGGTTTCGATCCGCCCGGCCAAGGGGATCCACGTCGCCGTCCGTTCGGAGCGGCTGCCCTGCGACTTCGCCTCGGTGCTGGCGGTACCGGGCGACAAGCGGTCCATCTTCGTGGTTCCCTGGGCCGCCGACGAGGCGGCCGGGCCGGCCGGTCCCGGGCGCTACACCTACATCGGCACCACCGACACCGACTACCAGGGGCCGCTCGACGATCCCCGCTGCACCCCCGAGGACGTGGAGTACCTGCTGAACGCGGTCAACGCCTGGACCTCCGCCGGGCTCACCGCCGGTGACGTCACCGCCACCTGGGCCGGCCTGCGGCCGCTGATCAGCGACGCCCGCAGCGCCCGCACCGCCGACCTGTCCCGGCGCCACCGGGTGCACGTCTCGGCCAACGGCCTGGTCACGGTCACCGGCGGCAAGCTGACCACCTACAGGAAGATGGCGGCCGACACCGTTGACGCCGTCCTCTCCGCCGGCGCCCCCGCGGCGGGCAGGGGCGGCCACGTCGTGGCCGACGCCCTCACCGCCGTGACCGCCGGCGCCCGCCGGCGCCTGGGCCGGTCCGGCCTCCGCCCGTCGGTCACCGCCCGCCTCACCCTGGTCGGCGGGTCCGGGAAGGGTCTGCCGCCCGCCGAGGCCGCCGCCACCGCCCGCCGGCTGGGCATCGACGACGCCACCTTCGCCCACCTGGCGGGGCGTCACGGGACCGAGACGGCGGCGGTGCTGGAGCTGTGCGCGCAGCGGCCGGAGCTGGCCGAGCGGCTATCGCCGGCGCTGCCGTACCTGCGGGGCGAGGTGGTGCACGCCGCCCGCCACGAGATGGCGCTCACCGTCGCCGACGTGCTGGCCCGCAGGACCAGGGCCCAGATCCTGGACCGGGCGGCCGCCCTGGCCGCCGCCCCGGTGGTGGCCGACCTGCTGGGCTCCGAGCTCGGATGGGATCCCGGGGAACGGGAGCGCCAGGTGGCGGACTTCGCCGCCGGCCGAATGGATGAAATCGT
>JAKAXG010000149.1 GCA_021827225.1 Actinomycetes bacterium
CGCCCCCTAGCTCAGAGGAGAGGCGGCAGCTGCTCGTCGATGTCGGCGATGGTCCAGCGGTCCGGTCGGGCCATCTCCGGTTGCTTGGCCCAGCCGGCCATCGGGGCGATGACGCCGCCGAAGCTGTAGAAGACCCGGCCGGTGACCGGGCAGCCGGCGCCGGCCAACCAGGCCACCAGGGGCGAGACGTTGGCCGGGTCCCACTCGTCGAAGCGGGCCGGGTCCTCGGGTGGCGCCACGATGTCCCCCAGACCGGGGGTGGCCTCGGTCAGCCGGGTGCGGGCCGCCGGCGCCACCGCGTTCACCCGCACCCCGTAGCGACCCAGCTCCTCGGCGGCGATGACGGTCAGCGCACCGATGCCGGCCTTGGCGGCGCCGTAGTTGGCCTGACCCGGGTTGCCGAGAAGGCCGGACGTCGAGGAGGTGTTGATGACCGACGCCCGCGGTTCCCTGCCGGCCTTCGCCTCCTCCCGCCAGTACCGGGCGGCGTGGTGCAGCGGGGCGAAATGGCCCTTCAGGACCACCCGCACCACGGTGTCCCACTCGTCTTCGGTCATGTTCACGATCAGCCGGTCCCGGAGGATGCCGGCGTTGTTGACCAGGACGTGGAGCTCTCCGAAGGCTTCCACGGCGGTGCGGATCAGCCGGCGGGCACCCTCCCAGTCGGAGACGTCGTCGGAACTGGCCACCGCTTCACCGCCGAGAGCCGTGATCTCGTCGACCACCTCGGAGGCGGCGGCGGTCGTCGCTCCCTCCCCGTAGGTGCCGTCCGGTCCCGCCCCCACGTCGTTGACCACCACCTTGGCGCCCTCTGACGCGAAGAGCAGAGCGTGTTCCCGCCCGATGCCGCGGGCTGCGCCCGTGATGATCGCCACCCTGCCTTCCAGATAGCCCATCGGAAGATCATGGCATCAGCAGCCGGAGTAGCGCATCGACGAGCGCCCGCTCGCGCTCGGATCCAAGGGCGTAGCCGGCGCGGGACAGGTCGTCGGGCACCTGGTCCGGAGCCCGCCCCGGGGCCAACCCGGCGGCCGCCCGGCCCGCCGGCGACAGGAGCGACAACCAGAGACCGGGATCCCACTCCAGCAGGACGGCGGACTGGAACAGCGCCCCCCGCCGGGTCCGGCGCTGCGAGACGCCCACCAGCTTCGCCCCGTCCATCTCGATCTCCCCCGGCCCCACCCCGGCGAAGCAGATCACCGGCGACCAGCGGGTGCGCCGCATCGGCCCCTGCCACACGGCCAGGGCGCCGGCCTCGTCGAGGCCGGCGGCGGCGAAGGCGTCGCGCCAGAGCCCCCCGACCCACCACGACGCCCGGCTCACGTCGTCGTCCCACAGCGGGTCGCCGGCCGGTACGACGAAGTCCACCCACAGCGTCCGGCCGGCGCCGACCAGCACCGCCCCTCCCCCGCTGCGGCGGCGGGCCAGATCGAGACCGGCCGCCCTCAGCGCGGCGGGGTCGAACCAGTCCTCCGGTTCGTGGCTGCCCAGCACCACCGCCGGGGCATCGGCCACCAGTATGCGGGCCCGCCGCTCCACCCGTTCGACGTCGAGCAGCTCCGCCGACGAGGCGTGCAGAGCGCCGGCCGGGCCGTGCGGGCGCTCGACCGCCCATCCCACGCTCACCGCCGCGGTCTCAGAGCGCTCGTCCGCCGGGCACGCCCACGGTCAGGCCGACAGGCTGTTGCCGGCGGCCTGGCCCAGGTAGGTCTCCCATTCCGTGCGGATCCGGCCGCTGGCCACCAGGATGAAGGTCCGCTGCCTGGGCACGGTCGGCGGGCGGCGCAGGCGCATGGTGGTGTCCTCGAGGAGATGGTCCCGCTTGCGGGCGTTGCAGGGCCGGCAGGAGGCGACGACGTTGTCCCAGGAGTGCAGGCCGCCCCGGCTGCGGGGAATGACGTGGTCGATGTTCTCGGCCGCCGCCCCGCAGTACTGGCACCGGTGCCCGTCACGGGCGAACACGGCCCGGCGGTTCAGCGCCACCCGGGCCTGGTAGGGCACCTTCACGAAATGGCGCAGGCGGACGACCGAAGGCTCGGCGAAGGCGGCCCGCTCGGAGTGGAACACCCGGTCGGTGGGGTGCAGCAGTTCCGCCTTGTCGTCGAGGAGCAGCATCAGGGCCCGCCTGGTGGAGACGACGCACAGGGGTTCGTAGGTGGCGTTGAGCACCAGAGCCTGTGTCACCGCCACCCCGTCCGCTATCGGGCCGGCCGAGGTCGCCCGCCGGCGACTGGCTCGAGTGGGCCCCTTGGTGACAACAGCCTCGACAGCAATTGCACACTCAGACGTTATCGCGCCGGGCGCTCATCCGCCGACACCACTCGAGGTAGCGGACCAGCTCCTCGGGGTCGAGGCGGCCCTCGGCCCCGTACATGGTCTCCATCCGGAAGCGGGCGTAGTCCGGGGGCGGCAGGGGCAGGGGTGGCCACCGGCGCCACCACCGGGGCGGGACCAGCCGCCGCGCCGAAGGCCACAGCCGGGGCCGGCGGATCACGGCCCGGCCCAGGGAGAGCACCTCCAGCCCCGTCGGCGACCACCTGCGGAGCGGCCCCCCCAGGCGGCGGGCGAACCAGCGGCCCGCTTCCCGGTGAGGTTCGGGCCCGGTCACGGGAGCGCCTTCCAGGCGACGGCGGCCGCCCCCAGGAGCGGAGCCGACGGTCCCAGCGGGCTGGGCTCGATGCGGCACCGGGCCGCGTAAGGCAGGCGCGCCGTCACCGCCAGCTCGTCCCGGGCGGCGGCGAAGAAGGCGTCGCCGAAGCCGAGCGCCACCGAGCCGGCCACGGTGGCCAGGTCGAGGTCGAGCAGGCTGGCCACGGTGCCGACCGCCCGGCCGACCAGCCGGCCGGTGCGGGCGACCAGGTCGGGTCCGGCCTCGGCGGCGGGCCGGCCGCTCATGGCGGCCAGCGCAGTGCCCGACGCCTCCGCCTCCAGACATCCCCGCCCGCCGCACCCGCACGGGCGTCCCTGCGGCACCACCACGACGTGGCCGATGTGCCCGGCGTTGCCGGTGCGGCCGTCGACGAGGCGACCGTCCAGGACCAGGCCGCCGCCCACGCCGGTCGACACCACCATGGCCAGATAGTTGCCCACCCCGACGGCGCCGCCCCGCCAGCCCTCCCCCAGGGCCAGCGCCTTGGCGTCGTTGTCCACGGCCGAGGGCACCCCGGTCAGGGCGGCCAGGCGCGACCGGAGCGGGAACCGTCTCCAGGCCGGGATGTTGAGCGGCGACACGGCGTCGCCGCCCTCCATGGGCCCACCGCAGCCGGCTCCGCAGGACCGCACGGCTCCCAGAGCCAGCGCCTCCTCGACGAGGGCCCGCACCACCGCCCAGATGTCCTCTGCGCTGCCGGAGCGGGGGGTCGCCGCCGACGCCTGCCAGACGATGGCGCCCTCCCGGTCCACCCGGGCGACCGCCATCTTGGTGCCGCCCACATCGACAGCAAGCACCTCCGAAGATTGCATCGGGGGCAGGGTACGCTACGCAGGACATTTGTCCTGGAGGAAGCAATGGCGCAACAACCTGCGGCCCAGTTCTCCACCGCGGTTACGTTCGCCTCGGTTTTCGACGCCATCGTCACCAATGTGGCGAGGGTGATCCACGGCAAGGAGGAACCCATCCGCCTGGCGCTGGTGTGCCTCCTCTCCGAGGGCCACCTGCTCCTGGAGGACGTGCCGGGTGTGGGCAAGACCACCCTGGCCAAGGCCCTGGCCCGCTCGTTCGACCTGGATTGCCGGCGTATCCAGTTCACGCCCGACCTCCTGCCCTCCGACGTGACCGGCACGAGCGTCTACGACCGCGGGAGCGGCTCTTTTTCCTTCCGACCCGGACCGGTCTTCGCCAACGTGGTGATCGGGGACGAGATCAATCGGGCATCGCCGAAGACCCAGTCGGCTCTGCTCGAGGCCATGCAGGAGCGCCAGGTGACCATCGACAACGTCACCCACCGGCTGCCGTCGCCGTTCCTGGTCATCGGCACCCAGAACCCCATCGAGCACGAGGGCACCTACCCGCTCCCCGAGAGCCAGCTGGACCGGTTCCTCATGCGGATCCGCATGGGCTACCCGGACCGCTCGGCGGAGCTGACGATCCTCGAGTCGGGGTCCGGCGAGGACGTCGACGATCTGCCGGTCGTCGCCGGGGCCACCACCGTGCCGGGGATGGTCAGGGCGGCCCGGGAGGTGCACGCCGCTCCCGCCCTGCGCGGCTACGTCGTCGACCTGGCCGCGGCCACCCGCAACCACCCCGCCCTCCAGCTCGGGATGTCGCCGCGCTCGACGCTGGCCCTGCAGAGCGCGGCCCGGGCCCTGGCGGCGTCCGAGGGCCGCGAATATGTCATCCCCGACGACGTGAAGGCGCTGTTCGCCCCGGTCGTCGAGCACCGGCTGGTCCTCTCACCGGAGGCGCTGATAAGCGGGGTGGAGCTGCCCGAGGTGCTCACCGACATCCTGCGCACCGTCCCGGTGCCTTCTGCCCGCTCGGGCGGATGACCGAGGCCGGCCGCGGACTGACCACCCGGGGACGGTCCGTGCTGGCGGCCGCCGCCGTCCTGGCCACCGCCGGCTACCTGTTCGGCATCCAGGAGCTGTACTCGCTGGCCCTGGCCGCCGCCGTGCTGGTGGCCGGCGCCCGCCTGTGGGTGCAGCTGCGTCGCTGGGACCTGGCCGTCACCCGCCAGGTGCACCCGGCCCGGGTGCAGGCCGGCCAGGAGGCCCGGGTGGAGCTCACGGCGAGAAACGACGGTCACCGGCGGAGCCCCTCGGTGGAGGCGAGCGACGCGTTCGACGGCGGCCGGCGCTGGGCCCGGTTCTCGATCGCCCCGCTGCAGCCGGGCGAGAACCGGAGCACCTCCTACCGCCTGCCGTCCGCCCGGCGCGGCGTCTACCACCTCGGCCCCCTGGTGCTGCGGGCCGGCGACCCTTTCGGGCTGGCCCACGAGAGCCGCTCCACCGCGCCGGACACGTCGCTCACCGTCCACCCCCGTCACGACCTCCTGCCGACGCACAGCGTGTCCTCGCACCGCGACGACGACCGCCGGCTGGTCCGGCCCCTTCTCGGCAAGGGCGGCAACGAGTTCTACATGCTGCGCGAGTACGTCCCCGGTGACGACCTGCGCCGGGTGCACTGGCCGTCGACCGCCCGGGTCGACGACCTGGTCATCCGCCAGCCCGAGACCGTCCGGCGGGGGCGGCTGACGGTGGTCGCCGACCTGCGGGCCCCGGTCCACGACGCCGACTCGCTGGAGGCGGTGGTCTCGGCCACCGCCAGCGTGGCCGTCTCCTCGTTGCGGGCCGGGCTCCAGGTGCGGGTCGTGACCACCGCCGGCTTCGACTCCGGACACACGTCGGGCCGGGTGTCGGCGGTGGCCCTGCTCGACGGTCTGGCCGCCGCCGACCTGCACCGGCCGGTGGCGGGTGCGCCGCCGTTCCGCATGGCCGGCCGGCTGGATCCGGTGGTGCTGGTCACCACCGACCGCTCGGCCGAAGCCGACCTCGAGTCGGCCTTCGGGCTGGGCGGCCCGAGCGGCACGACGGTGATCGTCTTCGAGACCGCCGAGGGCTCGGAGCCGGTGCTGAACGCCGGCTCGGGACGCGGCACCCGGCGCAGCGTGCGGGTGCCCGCCGGCGGTTCGTTCGCGTCCGCCTGGACGGCCTGGGAGGAGGCGTCGTGCTGACCGACCCGCGGTCGCCGGCCGGCCCGGGGAGGGACCGACCGCCCCGGAACGCCACCACAGGCGCCGGCGCCGCCCGCTCCACGGGCTGGCGACTGTCCGGCGCAGCCGGCGGGGCCGAGCCGGCGGCGGCCACCCGCCCGGCGGACGGCCCGGCGACATGGGCCCTGTTCGCCGTGACCCTGGCTTCGGCCGCCGGGCTGTTCCGCATCTTCACCGGGGGTTCGTGGATCTGGCCGGTGTTCTCGACCGTGGCGGTCACCCATCTGACCCTCTGGGCGCTGCGGCGGTGGAAGGTCGGTCCGCTGCTCGCCGCCCCGGTCGGGATGGCGGTGGTCGTGCTGATGGTGATGTGGACCGTTTTCGGATCGGCCACCACCGTCGGCTTCCCGGGACCTGGCGCCTGGGCGGCGTTGTCCGACTCGTTGAAGGCCCTCGGCAACAACTTCGCCACCTCGGTCGCGCCGGTCGCCCCCACCCGGGGATTCGAGACGCTCGCCGCCGCGGGCGCCGGCGTCGCCGCGTTGGCCGGCGACTGGGTGGCGTTCCGCTGGCGGTCCCCGCTGGTGGCGGTGACGCCGGGGCTGGCCGCGTTCGTGGGTTGTTCGACGGCCGGCCAGGGCGCCGGCCGGGCGGTGGTGGTGGGCCTGGAGGTGGCTGCCGTGTGCGCCTTCCTGGCCGTCGAGCGGACCTCGTCGGCGGCCGGCCGGATCTGGTTCGCCGGGGACCGCACGGGCTCCGCCAGGTGGGCCGTCACCGCCGGCGCCCTGACCGGCAGCATGGCGCTGGTGGCGGCGGTCGCCCTCACGCCGGCCCTGGCCCGCCACGACGGCGTGGGGGCGCTGGGATGGAAGGTCGGCTCGGGAGGCGCCGGCAGCGGGGAGCGCATCGTCCCCAACCCCATCGTCTCGCTCCGTACCCGGCTCCTCCAGTTCGCCAACACCCCGGTCTTCGCGGTGGACAGCACCGCTCCCTCCTACTGGCGGCTCACCTCCCTGGACAACTTCAACGGCAGCACCTGGACGGCCACCGGCGCCTACCGCAGCTTCTCCACCCAGCTGCCCGGCCTGCAGTCGGCCCGGCCGGGAACCCGCACGGTGCGGGCCACGTTCCAGATCCAGCAGCTGGACTCGGTGTGGCTGCCGGAGCAGCTCAATCCGGTGGCGGTCGAGGGGGTGCACCACGTCAGCTACGACCCCAGCTCCGGCAGCCTCCTGACCTCGGGGTCGACGTCCAACGGACTGTCGTATTCGGTCACCTCCCTTCAGTACCTCGACACGCTGAGCCCCGCCGCGCTGGAGGCGGCCCCCCCGGTCGGGGACTCGCCGGCCCTGGCGCCCGACCTGGAGCTGCCGGCCGTGGTCGACGGGCCGATCACGGCGCTGGCCGAGCGGCTCACGGTCGACGAGCCGACCGAGTACGCCAAGGCGCTGGCCATCCAGGACTACCTGCGCAGCCCGCTCTTCACCTACACCCTCAACCCGCCCTCGGACGGCACCGACACGTCCGCCCTCTACGACTTCCTGTTCGTCACCCGCCAGGGTTACTGCCAGCAATTCGCCGGCGCCTACGCCGTGCTGGCCCGGGCGGCCGGGCTC
Organism: Actinomycetes bacterium; assembly: GCA_021827225.1. The sequence goes on from JAKAXG010000149.1 coordinate 7,268, forward strand.
CCCACCCGCCTGGCGGTCGGCTTCACCACCGGGGACCCCTCCCCGGGGGGCGGCTACCAGGTCTACGACCGGGACGCCCACACCTGGCCCGAGGTGTACTTCGGGCCCCAGTACGGGTGGCTCCCCTTCGAGCCGACCCCGGGCTTCTCGGCCCCGGGCACCTCCGGCTACACCGGGACCCGGACGGCCACCGGGCCGGCGCCCGTCACCGTGCCGACCACCGTGGCGCCCGGCTCGGCCAACTCCGCGGCGCCGATCAACAAGAACTTCACCACGACCACCCGGTCGGCGTCGGCGGCCGCCTCGCAGCCGGCCGCGACGGGTCCCAGGCCGGGCGGCCTGCCGACCTGGGTTCTCGCCCTGGTGGCCGTCCCGGCGGCGGTCGTGCTGTGGGGCGCCCTCAACGTGGGGCTGCGAGAGGCACTCCGCCGGCGGAGGCGCCACCGGGCGTCGGCGGCCGGCCCCGGCCCGGTGGTCGTCGAGCTGTGGGCCGAGGTCTGCTCCGACCTGGCCTGGGCGGGGATCGAGCGCCTGCCGGCGGAGACCGACGACGAATTCGCCCGGCGGGCGGTGGCGGACCTGCGCCGGCGGGGGGTGGGGGCGGGGTCCGCGGGTTCCGGCGGGGCGTCTCGTCTGGCAGGCGCGGGTTCTGGCGGGGCGGGTGCTCGTCTGGCAGGCGCTGGTTCGGGTGGGGTCGGCGCGGGTTCGGGTCTGGCAGGCGCGGGTTCGGGTCGGGTCGGCGCTCGTCTGGGTGGGGCGGCCGGGGGCCGGGTGGGGCCGCCGCCGGAGGCGGGCCTGGCGGGACTGCCTCCGCCGGAGGCGGGCCTGGCGGGACTGGCTCCGCCGGAGGCGGGCCTGGCGGGACTGCCTCCGCCGGAGGCGGGCCTGGCGGGACTGGCCGACCTGGCCGGCCTGGCCCGGCACGCCACCTTCGCCCCGACCACCCCGCCGGACTGCCTGGCCCGGGCCGAGCAGGCGGCCGCGTCGGTCCGGCGGGCCCTGCGGCGGGAGACCTCGCCGGCGGAGCGCGTGCGCCGGTGGCTCACGCTGCCGCCCGGGCGGTGGGCGACGGTCACCCGGCTGTTGAGGCCGGGCGCCGGCTGACGATGGTTCGGGGAGTCCGGCCGGCGCCGGCTGCTTTGGGGGCGCGGGCCGGGCGCTGGTCACATCGGGACCGGAGGTCACCCGCTTTTCCACACCCTCTTTGGTGACAAGCCATACTCTTTGGTGACGGAAATCCACGCCGCAGGGCGATTTGAGTCACCAAACAGCACGAGATGGCACCCGGCTGGCGATGCGGGTGCATGGGCGGCGGGTGCTTGGGCGGCGGGTGCCGGCGGTGGCTCTCGCCGTGG